>CALBLR010000071.1 GCA_937896015.1 uncultured Prevotellaceae bacterium
TGCTGCTACTTGCGTCCAGCAGCGAAGCATACTACGACAATCAGCAAATCACCATATCGTCGACCGAGTGCCTGACGCAAGTGGGCACATACCGATACACCAATGCACACAACATTGAAAAGACCGTGCCCGTGGTTGAAATTGACGACAAATAGCGGCATTTGCGGCATTTGGCACGCATAGAGGGCATAAATTGAGGGCTGTGATGCGCAAAGTGCTGCCAAATTAGTGTAACTTTGCAAGTTAATAGACACCAAAGTTAGCTTTTTTTTATGGAAGACAGCAATTTCATCGACTATGTGAAGATAATGTGCCGCAGCGGACGCGGCGGAGCCGGCTCGGCCCACTTGCACCGGGCCAAATACATGCCCAAGGGAGGTCCCGACGGCGGCGACGGCGGCCGAGGCGGCCACATATACCTGAAGGGCAACCGCAACTTGTGGACGCTGATTCACCTCAAGTATCAGCGCCACGTGTTTGCCACCGACGGCGCTCCCGGCTATGAGAACCAGTGCACCGGCAAGGACGGTCAAGACCGCACCATAGAAGTGCCGTGCGGCACGGCAGTGTATGATGCCGAAACGGGCAAATTCCTGTGCGACGTGACCCGCGACGGCCAGGTGGTGCGCCTGCTTAAGGGCGGCCGCGGCGGCCTGGGCAACACCCACTTCAAGTCGGCCACACGCCAAACGCCGCGCTACGCCCAACCTGGCGAGAGCGGTGTGGAGAAGTCGGTGATTCTCGAGCTGAAGTTGCTTGCCGATGTGGGCCTTGTGGGCTTCCCCAATGCGGGCAAGTCGACACTGCTGTCGGTGGTGTCGGCTGCCAAACCCAAGATTGCCAACTATGCGTTCACCACCCTCGAGCCCAACCTGGGCATCGTCAGCTACCGCGGACAGCAGTCGTTTGTCATGGCCGATATTCCCGGCATCATTGAGGGCGCGAGCGAGGGACGCGGACTGGGTCTGCGCTTCCTGCGCCACATTGAGCGCAACGCCGTACTGCTGTTTATGATTCCCGTCGACAGCGACGATATTAAAAAGGAATACGGCATCCTTTGCCACGAGTTGGCCAACTTCAACCCCGACCTTGTGAACAAACCGCGTGTGCTGGCCATCACCAAGTGCGACATGCTCGACGATGAGTTGCTGGAGCAGATGCGCGACGAACTGCCCAGCGATGTGCCCACGGTATACATCTCGTCGGTGGCGCAAAAAGGCATCACCGAACTTAAAGACCTGCTGTGGCGCACCATCAATGATGAAAACAACCGCATTCCCGAAAGCATGGTGGAGCATGACCTCGATGAGCGCCACCGAGTGCGCGAGGAAGATGACTTCATTTTCGCAGCCGAACCCGAGCCCGAAGAGGCTCCCGACGCCGGCGGCAAAATGGTGGTTGATGACGACGACCAGCTGCGCCAGCGCCAGTGGAAGGAAGAATACTGGGCCGAGGACTTCAACGATGAGAATGCCGACTTCCAGGTGGTGAGCGACCCCGATGACGCCATCACGGCCAACGATAAGG
>CALBLR010000072.1 GCA_937896015.1 uncultured Prevotellaceae bacterium
TATGCCCCACCCACAGTCAGGTTTGGCTCCGCGTCCTCCTCGTTAAAGCGCCACGACACATCAAAGCCGCCAGCAAAGCCGAGCCGGTTCACACTCTCGCCCACCTTTTTGGGCGCATAAAACTTGCCGTTGCCGGCATACACGGCATACACGATCCTGGCATATTCGCACGGCTTGGGTGGCATAAAGAAGTATTCGGCATTGTCAGCGCCGGTCTGCTGCAGCACGCCCATGATGTTTGTGGGGCAATACACATTGGGCGTATAGGTTTCTGTGCCGTTTTCAAGTTCAATACTTTTGGCAACGAACTCGTGCGCTGCTGCTGCCTGCAGCTGGCCGGTGATCGACTTTATGCACTGGCCGTCGGCAATCGGTCTGTCGGTTTTCACCAGCAGCCAGTTGCTTTGGTCATAACCCGACTGCTGCCGGCCGTCGATGTCATACGACCGACCCGAAGGGGTGACCGCATCAGTGGCACAACCATTATCGTCCTTAACAAGGGCATAGGTGGCCTGCGTCTCGTTGTCGGTGAGCCACTTGACGCCCACCAGATTTTTGCCCGTGATTTTATACGAGCCAGCCTCTCCACCCTTGAGCATGTCCTGCAAAGACGCCTCCTTCGCCTCCGACTTTTGCTCATACTCAATGGTCAACTCTTTTATATAAATATCTTTAATGTCTTTGACAGAGTTGTCGGTGCTTTTACAGTTATAGGTAAATGTAACCTCATTAAGCCCAACACCATTGGGTGCATTCCATTTATATTTATATGTTAGAACTTCTTCATAATCTGTGTTCGAATCATTTGCATATAATTTATTGATATATCCGTTTTCAAATAGGATTGTGACGCTGCTTATAATCAGGCTATCACAGCTGATTTTAAGGTAGCTTCCTTTTGATAAAATCAAGTATTTCGCATATTTAGCACTTGGATTCGAAGCTCCTTTAATGTTCATCTTATCTATAGTGAATACAAAATCATTTGCTTTTTTAATAGTCGTGGGCTTACCTATTACCATATTTTGTAATAGTGACGAATTTACTACTATAGTTTTTGCCTTAGTAGGCCCAAGAGCCATTATCAGCAACAGCAATATAGCTTGAAGTCGTTTCATATCATTGTTTGGTTTATAATGGGTTTTGTTGGTTTTTATTGTAGTGTTACAGTTGTTGGTGATAGCAGCACCTTGCGCTCGCGGTAGAGCTGGCCCAAGGCTTTTTTGTAGTCCTTCTTGCTGCACTGAAAGGCGTTGCGAATCTCCTCGGGCGTTGACTTGTCGGTAATCGAAATTGAGCCGCCGTGGGCCTTGATGTAGTCAAGCACCTCTGTTGAAAGGTCGTCAACGCGCATTCGCTCAATCTTCTCAAGTGTCACGTCAATCTTGCCATCGGGCCGCACCTGCTTGACGTAGCCCACACAGCGCTCACCCACATT
Source organism: uncultured Prevotellaceae bacterium (assembly GCA_937896015.1). Taxonomy (GTDB): domain Bacteria; phylum Bacteroidota; class Bacteroidia; order Bacteroidales; family Muribaculaceae; genus Sodaliphilus. Next base: position 1,439 of record CALBLR010000072.1, read on the forward strand.
CACGTCTTTGTAGGTCTCGTTTTTATAAATCATTCCCCAATGCAGGTCATTGATTATCACCTTGTAGCCAAGCTCAGTGCGCTGCACCACCAACAAGTCCACTTTTTGGCGGTGGTAGTAGTGCGGCATGCGGTTGTCCAAAAACTTGTCGAGTTTGGCCGAGGCCACAATGCGGTTGGTGGCATTGTCGAGATACACATACACAATGTAGCTGCGACCCGCCTTCATGTCAACACGCTGCTCGCGAAATGGAACCAGCAGATCCTTGGCGCTCAGCCCCCACTCAAGAAACGCGCCAACGCTGTTCACCGCCTTAACGCGCATCAAAGCAAAATCGCCAACCACTGCCAGCGGCTTCTCTGTGGTGGCTACAGGGCGATTTTCCGAATCGTTATATACAAACACCTCAATCTCGTCGCCCTCTTGCTCCCGGCCGGTAAGGTAGCGCTTGGGCAGCAGCACCTCACGGCCATCGCCATCACCCAAGTAGCAGCCAAAATCCACAAACCGGTTAACCCGCAATGTATTATATTTGCCAATCTCAATCATCAGTTTAATAGTTTTTTTGCACATTAATCGTTTATTACAGCGGTTCTCCACACCCCAACACAAACGCTATGCCGATGCGCAGTTTCGCTTATTCAAAGGTAAACATAATAGCAATCGCAGCCAAACTAATCATGGCATAATTACCTATAGCACCGAAAAATAATCGTTACTGCGCCAATTCACAGCACTTTTTTGCTGTTATATTTCGGCGTAATGCCGATTGCTGACACAAAAAGTATTATATTTGTCAATGTAAGAAGAAAAACAATGCAACCTATTGAATTGCCATTTAAAATAAATGATGCAAAGCAGATGATAGTCTTCATCGGCATTCAGGCCAGCGGCAAGACAACATTCTTCAACAGCGTGTTGGCATGCCACGGACTGGCACATATCAATCTCGACACACT
>CALBLR010000073.1 GCA_937896015.1 uncultured Prevotellaceae bacterium
CTTCGCGAAGCCTACGGTGCGGGCCAGCGCCTGTTTGGCGAAAACCGCGCGCAGGAGTTGTGCGCCAAGGCTCCGCTGATGCCAGCCGACGTGCAGTGGCACTTCATTGGCCACCTGCAGACCAACAAGGTGCGCCAAATCATGCCACACGTGGCCATGATTCAGAGCATCGACTCGGTGAAGCTGCTGCGTCTTGTGGGCAAGGAGGCCGCGCGCATAGGCCGCACGGTCGATGTGCTGCTGCAGCTGCACGTGGCGCTTGAGGCCACCAAGAGCGGCTTCACACCCGCCGAGGTGATGGAGGCCGCGCAGAGCGGCGAGCTGAGCGGAGTGGCCGGAGTGCGCCTGTGCGGCGTGATGGCCATGGCCACCAACACCGACGACGAGGCCGAAGTGGCACGCGAGTTCAGCACAGTGCGGCACACCTTCGAGGCACTGCGCAGCGGCGCCATGGCCGGCAACGAGGCCTTCGCGCAGGTGAGCATGGGCATGAGCCACGACTGGCCCGAGGCAGTGAGCCACGGCGCCACACTGGTGAGGATTGGCACCGCCATATTCGGTCCGCGCGAATACTGATTGGCACATTCAACATCAATTAAACAATAACCTGACTTGCGGCCGCTGCAACAAGCTCCCACAAGTCTGCAACCCAAAAACCTCAAAACAAAGAAAATGGAAACGAACCAAAAACAAAGCAGCGGCAGCAACCACGTGCTGCCCATTATCATCATGTTTGCGCTGTTTTTTATGATAGCCTTCGTGACAGGATACCAGAACCCATTGGGCAATGTGATTAAAAGCATGTCGGGCGACAACGCCGTGATGTCGCAGCTTGGCAACTTCGCCAACTTCATCGCCTATGCCGTGATGGGCTATCCGGCCGGTGTGATTCTTAACAAATACGGCTACCGCATAACATCGCTCAGCGCCGTCACCGTGGGCTTTGTGGGAGTGCTCATCACATTCCTGTCGGGCCTCAGCAACGCAGTGGGCCTCTATCTGGTGGGCGCATTTGTGTCGGGATTCTCGATGTGCATGCTCAACACCGTGGTCAACCCCATGCTCAACAGCCTGGGCAAGAACGAGAACCAGGGCAACCAGCTGATTCAGTTCGGCGGCTCGTGCAACTCACTTGGCGCCACACTGGCCCCGGTGGTGGTGGGCTACCTGATTGGCGGCGAAGCCAGCTCTATCTCGTCGGCCAACCCTGTATTCTACATGGCCATGGCCATCTTCTTCATCGCATTCCTCGTGATATTCTTCTCGAAACTGCCCGAGTCGCCCACACTGGGCAAGCAGGCCGAGCAAATCAACAAGTTCGGCGCGTTCAAGTTCCGCCACTTCGTGCTTGGCATTCTTGCCATCTTCATGTATGTGGGCATTGAGGTGGGCATCGCCAACATGTCGATGCAATACATCAGCCAGAGCGACCTGGGCGGCCTGGGCCTGGGCGCCAGCATAGCAGGGGCCATAGTGGGCATGTACTGGCTGCTGATGCTTGTGGGCCGCCTGCTGGGCGGAGCCGTGGGCTCAAAGATTTCAAGCCGCACGATGCTCACATTTGTGTCGGCTGTGGCCATGGTGCTTGTGCTGCTGGCCATCTATCTGCCCAGCAGCATCGTGGTGAGCGCGCCAGGCTTTGAAAACGCCGGCGGCTTCCACTTCACCACACAGCCCGTGCCGGTGTCGGTGCTGCTGCTCATAGCGTGCGGCCTGTGCACATCGGTGATGTGGGGCGCCATATTCAACCTGGCCGTGTCGGGCCTCGGCAAATACACGCAAGTGGCGTCGGGCCTCTTTATGGTGATGGTGTGCGGCGGCGGCATTCTGCCCCTTATCCAGGCCTCGATAGCCAAGGGCAGCAGCTACCTCACCAGCTTCTGGCTGATATTCGCCCTGCTGGCCTACCTGCTGTTCTACGCAGTGGCTGGCAGCCGCGCCAAGGGCGACACAGCCGAGTAGCCCACCGATGGCAATCCGCAATTAGCATAACGCAAAAAGCCCGTGAAGCAGCATGGTTTCACGGGCTTTTGTCTTTTTCTACCTTGTGTGAAAAATAGCGTCATAAAAGGTCAAAAAAGCCCTTATAACTTGTGCGGGCGGGAAAAAATGAGTAATTTCGTAAAAGTTAACACAAACACGTAACACCGTCGGTTTTATGATTAATGAAAGATTGATGAATAGAGCAGCCAACAACATCCGAATATTGGCTGCGACTATGGTTGAGAAAGCCAAGTCGGGCCACCCCGGAGGCGCAATGGGTGGTGCCGATTTCACAAACGTATTATACTCAAGCTACTTGATCAGCGACCCGGACGACCCGAAGTGGTTTGCCCGCGACCGTTTTTTCCTTGATCCGGGCCACATGTCGCCCATGCTCTACAGTATTCTGTACCTGAGCGGCAAGTACACCCTCGACGACATCAAGGCATTCCGCAGTTGGGGCAGCATCACCCCCGGCCACCCCGAGCTTGACCCGGCACACGGCATCGAGAACACATCGGGCCCGCTGGGCCAAGGCCAGGCAATGGCTGTGGGCTGCGCGCTGGCCGAGCGGTTCTTTGCCACCCACTTCAGCGAAGTGCTGGCCCACAAGACCTACGCCTTTATGAGCGACGGCAGCGTGCAGGAGGGCATCTCGCAAGAGGCCGCCCGCATAGCCGGACTGCTGGGGCTGAACAACCTGATAATGTTCTACGACAGCAACGATGTGCAGCTCTCCACCGACTGCGACGAGGTGAGCAACGAGAACACCGCAATGAAGTATCGGGCGTGGAACTGGAACGTGATTGAGATTAACGGCAACGACCCTCTGGCCATTGCCGACGCCATAGAGATGGCGCAGGCCGAAGCCAAGCGCCCCACCCTGATAATAGGCCACACTGTGATGGGCAAGGGCTGCGTCACTGCCGACGGCAAGAACTTTGAGGGCCAGTGCAGCACCCACGGGCAGCCGCTGAGCAAGTCGGGCGCAAGCTACGAAGACACGGTGAAGAACCTGGGCGGCAGCATGGACGACCCCTGGGCCACATTCCCCGAGGTGGCCGAGCTCTATGCCAAGCGCAACCAGGAGCTGCGCAAGATAGTGGCAGCGCGCAAAGAGCGCATTGCCGAGTGGAAGAAGGCCAACCCTGCCGAGGCTGCCCGCCTGCAAGACTTCATCGACGGCAAGCAGGTGGCGATTGACTACGCCGCCATCACCCACAAGCCCGACATTGCCACCCGCAGCGCGTCGGCCGACGTGCTGAGCGTGCTTGGCGAAAAGGTGGGCAACATGATAGTGTCGTCGGCCGACCTGGCCAACAGCGACAAGAGCGAGGCCTTCCTGAAAAAGGTGGGCGCATTTGCCAACCACGACTACAAGGGCGCGTTTCTGCACGCCGGCGTCGCCGAGCTGGCAATGACGTCGATAATCAACGGCATTGTGCTGCACGGCGGCATGCAGGCCGCGTGCGCCACATTCTTTGTGTTCTCCGACTACATGAAGCCAGCCATCCGCCTGTCGGCACTCATGCAGCTGCCGGTGAAGTTCATATGGTCGCACGACGCATTCCGCGTGGGCGAAGACGGCCCCACCCACGAGCCCGTGGAGCAGGAGGCGCAAATACGCCTGCTTGAGGAGCTCAAGAACCACGACGGCAAAAACAGCATGCTGGTGCTGCGCCCGGCCGACAGCGCCGAGACCACCGTGGCATGGAAGATGGCAATGGAGAACACCGAAACGCCGACAGCCATTATACTGTCGCGCCAGACGGTGAACGACATCCACTCGCAAGTGGCCGACACCTACGAGCAGCGCTACAAGGAGGCCCTTGGAGCCCAGCGCGGCGGATACATTATTATAAAGGAAGAGAACCCCGACGTGATATTGGTGGGCAACGGCTCGGAAGTGTCGACGCTGGTCGACGCCGCCAAGAT
>CALBLR010000074.1 GCA_937896015.1 uncultured Prevotellaceae bacterium
GGCAATCACGTCGGTATAGCCCTCCACCATATACACGCAGTCCTCCTTGGTGATGGCGCGCTTGGCCTGGTAAAGACCATACAACTCGCGGTTTTTGACATAGATGGCCGACTCGGGCGAGTTGAAATACTTGCCCACATTGGGCACTTTTTTAAGCACACGGCCGCCAAAGGCAATCACCTTGCCTGCCACGTTGAATATGGGAAACATCACGTTGCCACGGAAGCGGTCGAAGCCGCCGCCACGCTTGTCGTCGATGCAAAGGCCCACCTCAAACAGGAATTTCTTGTTGTAGCCCTTGGCCGTGGCAGCACTGTAGAGGGCAGTGCTCTTCTCGGGCGAATAGCCCAAGTGAAACTTTCTGATGGTCTCGTCGGAGAAACCGCGCTCGCGAAAGTAGGCCAGGCCTATGTTGCGGCCCTCGTCGGTGTCGTGAAGCTGACTTTCGAAGAATCCGCTGGCAAACTCATTGATCACGAGCATGCTTTCGCGCTCGCTCTGCTTCTCGCGCTCGGCGTCGGTCATTTCGCGCTCGTGCACCTCGATGTGATATTTGTTGGCCAGGTATTTCAGCGCCTCATAGTAGCTGATTTGCTCATGCTCCATTATGAAGTTGACGGCGCTGCCGCCCTTGCCGCAGCCAAAGCAGTGACACAGACCCTTGGAGGGCGACACCACAAACGACGGGGTTTTCTCGTTGTGAAACGGACACAGGCCAACGTAGTTGGCCCCACGCCGGTGAAGGCTCACAAAGTCGGAAACCACATCGACAATGTTGGCTGTATCAAGTATTTGGGTGACTGTAGCTCTGTCAATCATGAATCAATGCGCATTAATCAACCACAAATTTACTAAAATTATGCGCCAATTCAAAATGGCGCCCGCTTGCAGCGTTTAACCGAAAAAGCTTAATTTTGCATCATGAAAGCAATTTAGAGCGGCGGCATCAGCCACACTAAACACAAAAAGGCGAAAATGAACAAACCACGACAAATAGAACTGCTTGCCCCGGCACGCAACAAGGAGGTGGCCTTCGAGGCCATTAGGCACGGTGCAGACGCCGTGTATATAGGTGCGCAAAAATTTGGCGCACGGGCCGTGGCCGGCAACGGCACCGATGACATAAAGGAAGTGTGCGACTATGCGCATATATTTAACGCAAAGGTTTATGTCACCATAAACACAATTCTGTATGACAACGAATTAGAGCAGGCACAAAAACTCATATGGGACTTGTATTATGCAGGGGCCGACGCACTGATTGTGCAAGACCTGGGCATACTGCAAATGCACCTGCCGCCCATTGCCCTGCACGCAAGCACACAGTGCGACCTGCGCACGCCCGAGAAGGCGCGCTTCCTGGAGTCGCTGGGCTTCACACAGCTGGTGCTGGCCCGCGAGCTGACGCTGGACGAGGTGAAGACAATTGCCGGCGCGGTGAAGGTGCCGCTTGAGGGATTTGTGCACGGCGCGCTGTGCGTGAGCTACAGCGGACGCTGCCAGGCAAGCCAGGCCATTTGCGGCCGCAGCGCCAACCGCGGCGAGTGCTCACAGATATGCCGTCTGAAATATGACCTGACCGACGGACACGGACGCGTGCTGGTGGCGGGCAAGCACCTGCTGTCGCTTAAGGACAACAATCAAAGCCGCAACCTGCGCCGGCTGATTGACGCGGGCATAAGCTCGTTTAAGATTGAGGGGAGGCTTAAAGACGCCTCATATGTGAAAAACGTGGTGGCTTACTACCGCCAAGCACTCGACACCATAATCAACGCCGACGACTCGCTGGAGCGGGCTTCGGCCGGGAGCTGCACCTACACCTTCGCCCCGCAGCTAAACGGCAGTTTCAACCGCGGTTTCACCGACTATTTTGTCGGCGGCCACCCACTGCCCAACGGGCACAAAATGGCCGCCATCGACACGCCAAAGTCGGTGGGTGAGCCGCTGGGGGTCGTGACGCGCGCCAGTGGACTGCAGCTGGTAATCGACACCTCGAAGCCCATTTCCAATGGCGACGGGCTGGGTCTGGTGACCGACAACGGCGAGCTGGTGGGTGCCCGCGTGAACCGCGCCGAGGGGACGACGGTGCATCTGCGCGAGCGCATTGAAGCGCAGCGCGGCCAAATGGTGTACCGCACGTTCAACAAGCGGCTCGATGACAAGCTGTCGAAGCCATCAGCGCAGCGACAGATTTGGGTCGACGCCTCGCTTAGGCAAGCCAACGGCAAACTTATATTAGAACTCAAAGACGAGCGTGGCAACGGTGTGATTCACAGCATTGAGCACGAAGCCACAGAGGCCAACACGCCACAGGGGCAAAGACAGCGCGACGCGATGTCGAAACTTGGCGGCACCATCTACACCCTGCGCCACTGCCAGGCGCTCGACGACCAGTTCATACCAGCCTCGGTGCTGACTCGACTAAGGCGCGAGGCCATTGAACTGCTCGACCATGCCCAGCTGGCTAGCCGACGCAGGCCGCTGCCTGGCAAGCACGGCGACGCCCACTGCCCCACTGCAAGCCTTGGCTATGCCGACAATGTGGCCAACCGCCTTGCCCGGGCCACCTACGCCCAATGCGGCGCAACGGCGGCCGAGCCTGCCATGGAATGCTGGGAAGGCAGCAAAAGCCCGATAGGCAAAGTGGTGATGAACACACGCTACTGCATCAGGCGCGAACTGGGGTGCTGCCTTCGCGATGCCAAGACGGCACACAAGTTGCCCGGCACGCTGCAGCTGCACTGCGGCCGCACCACAATGCAAGTGGTGTGCCACTGCGACAAATGTGAAATGGAATTAGTGCTGATTGAGCGGTGATTAGCTAAGACTGCTTAATGCTTAGCTTAAAGTCGTCGGCATCTCGCCACGCGGGGAACTTTTGGCGGAAACGCACCAAAGCCTCAGGCGAAAGATCGGCCGCGGCAATGCAGCTGCCTTCGGCTCGCCGGACAATGCACTTGCCCTTGAAGTCAAACACCAGCGAGGTGCCATCGCCATAGTTGACGCCGGAGGCGTCGGTGCCGCAGCGGTTGGCCCCGCACACATAACACTCGTTTTCGATGGCGCGCGCGGCCAGCAGCGTGCGCCACGCGTTGATGCGCGCCATAGGCCAGTTGGCCACCACCAGCAACACATCGTAGGCATTGTCCACATTGCGGCAAAACACCGGAAACCTAAGGTCGTAGCAAGTGATGAGCTTGATATTCATGCCGCGGAAGCGCACTATCGGCGCCTCGTGAAACCCGCGGTTATACACCTTGTCCTCGCCGGCGAAGCCAAACAGATGGCATTTGTCGTAGAACGTCTCGTCGTCGTGCGGCTCGATGAAAAACGCGCGGTTGTAGAGCTGCCCAGCCGTGCGGGCCAGGAAACTGCCGGCTATGGCCACGCTGCGCTCATTGGCCATGGCCTTGAGCCGCTGAATGGTGTCGCCAGTGCCTCGCTCAGCCAGCTGCTGGGCAAGGTCGGCGTCGTCGGCTATGAAACCCGTGGAAAACATCTCGGGCAGCACCACCACGTCGGTGTCGTCGGGCAGGCGGCGCATGGCCTCGGCCACACGGGCAAGATTCTGCTCCTTGTCGGCCCAGCAAATGTCGCTCTCAACGATTGCGACCCTTAAATTTCGTGACAGCATAACTCTATCTCTGTGTATATATGTAAACTAATAATCAATGTCGCCTTCCACTATATTGGCTAAAGGCCTGTGGAAAACTTTTCGGGGAAGCGGGCAAAAGCATGGCTCGAATAATAGCGTTTTATGGCCAGCAAGTCGGCCTCGACATCGCCCGTAGGCTCAAAAGCCTTGTCGATGCACACATGCTTGTGCTTGTAGTCGATGTAGGCCAGCAGCACGGGCACACGTGAATCGCGCGCAATGTGCAAGAAGCCCTTGTGCCAGTTTGGATTGAGGCTGCGGGTGCCCTCGGGGGTGACGGCAATGGCCAGACGCCGGCGCTGCGCCATCTGCGCCACCACACCGGCCGACACATTGGTGCGGCGGTGCTGCGCCACAGGCACGCCTCCTATAGCCTTAAGCAAAAAGCCCAAAGGGAAGAAAAACCAGGTGTCCTTCATCATGAAGCCGGCGGTCATTCCCTTTGAGCGTATGCACAGCTCTCCCAAAATGAAATCCCAGTTGCTGGTGTGCGGCGCCACGCAAATTATGCACTTGTCGGGCATATCCACGTTCACGCTAAAGCGCCAGCCCGCAGATTTCAAAATAAGTCCTGCGAGATTCAAGTCGTGTCAGTCTTTATTTGCTCTTGGGCACGAGAGCGTTCATTTCTTTGGCAATCTTCTCGGTCTCTTCGCGCATATACTTTGCGAGGTCTTTCTCGGCCTGCTTGAAGAATGCGCGGCGGGCCACATTGTATGCTTTCTTGCTGTCGAAGTCCTTTGGTTTCTTGTCGAAGTCAACCGACACGCGGTTAACGGCCTCAGCCTGAAGAAGTGCAATGTTAACGATTATGTTGTCCCACTTGTCGAGGTCTGCGCCTTCGATTGTGTCTTCTGCAAAGAAGCACTCACCCACCATTTCGCTGCATGCATAGCGGATGGCTCTTTTAAGTTGTCTTTTGTTAGCCATAACTGATGTTTATTGTTTTTAATATAATGTTTCTTTCACATTGCGGCGGCCCATGCCTCCTTAATGCATTGCTAAGTTACAAAAAATTATTCACACTGCAAACTCAGCTGTAGGTGCGCAGTGGCGGATAGAACGCATTCGGGTAGTATTCGAGCTTGAAGCTGTCGGGCGAGGAGCCTATCAGTATAATCACGTCGTACTGCACCGGCATCTGCAGGCGGCAGTAGTTCACATAGCCGTTGGCAGCGTTCACGAGGTTGCGCATCTTCTGGCGCGTGATTGAGCGCATGGGGTCGAAGTGGGCGTCGCTGGCACGCGTCTTTACCTCCACTATGTGAAGCACGCGGTCGGCCGACTGCGCCACTATGTCGATTTCCAGGTGGTTGAGCCGCCAGTTGGTTTCCCTGATGGTCATTCCCTGCTTAATCAGGAATTCGGTGGCAGCGGTCTCGCCGGCCGCGCCCAGTTGGTTGTGAAAAGCCATGTCTGCTTGGTTTGTTGCGTTAATACTGGTGCAAATATATCGAAAGCGCGGCAAAAAAAGAAAAGATTGCGAGCCTAAAACTCACAACCCTTTCCATCAATTATAATGCATCAAACACGCTTACACTTTTTCCGCATCACCGAAACAGCCCAATATGTGGTGCTTTAGCCGTTTCAATCACATCATGGCCGGCCAGTGCTGCCTGTAAGTGAAGCAGTGACTGTAGACGACGATGTGCCGCTCGTCAGCGTGTAGCTGCTGCCCGACGAGATGCCGGGGCAAGTGATGAGAACCGAGCTGCCTCTTCCGCCAGGTCCGCCGCCTTGCCCGCCTGGGCCACCCCCGTCAGGAGCCTGCGCGGCCGAGTGCCAGCCACCACCCTGGCCCGACGCTGTGTAGTTGCTGGGGACGGTGAATGTGGCCAGCACGGTGTCGCCGTCCTTAAGCGTCACCTCAGTGTTGGCACTCACGCTCATTGAGCCCGACA
>CALBLR010000075.1 GCA_937896015.1 uncultured Prevotellaceae bacterium
CGTCACCCTCACCAGCAAATAATATTGCATAAAGAATTGGGCTTTAGTGCTCTCGGCATGCCACGTGTCTCTATTGTCGTTAAAAGCGGAGCCTATGGTGAAATAAAAGCGGCTTTCCTGGCCTTTCTCTCCGTTTTGTGGGGTGAGGGTCTGGAAAGCCGCAACAGCAAAAGGATTATGGAAAAATTAAACGGTCGGTGCTGTTGATGCAATGTGTGGGGTGTACGTGGTCACTTTTTCAGCTTGAGCGCAAGCTTCTGCAGCATGTCGGCGGTCATTGCGTCGAGGTCGTATTGGGGCTTCCAGCCCCATTCCATGCGGGCGCATGTGTCGTCGAGCTTGTTGGGCCACGAGTTGGCAATGGCCTGGCGCAGCGAGTCAACCTCGTAGCGCATCTTGAAGCCGGGCATTTGCCGCTTGATGCTGTTGTAGATGATTTCGGGGTCGAAACTCATCGACGCAATGTTGAACGAGTTGCGGTGCACCAGCTTGCCGGGGTCGGCCTCCATTATCTCGATGGCGGCCCGCAGCGCGTCGGGCATATACATCATGTCCATGAATGTGCCTTTGGCTATGGGGCAGGTGAACTCCTCGCCGCGCACGGCCGAGTAGTAGATGTCGACGGCATAGTCGGTGGTGCCGCCGCCCGGTGGCGTCACGTATGAAATCAGGCCAGGGAAGCGCATCGAGCGCGTGTCCACTCCGAATTTTGTGAAGTAGTAGTTGCTGAGCAGCTCGCCGCTCACTTTGGTTATGCCATACATGGTGCGCGGCTGCTGCACGGTGTCTTGCGGCGTGCCGTCTTTTGGGGCGTTTGGTCCGAACGAGCCTATCGAACTGGGGGTGAACACGGCGCATTTTTGCTCGCGAGCCACCTCGAGCACGTTCATCAGTCCGCCCACGCCTATTTTCCACGCCAGCAGCGGCTTGGTTTCGGCCACGGCCGAGAGCAGCGCGGCCAGGTTGTAGATGGTGTCGATGCGGTAGCGGCGCACGGCGTCGGCTATCTGGGCGGCGTCGGTGATGTCGACCACAGCGCTCGGCCCCGTTTCGGCCAGCTCGCCTTTGGGCTCGGCTCCGGGAATGTAGCCGGCCACAATGGTGCCTTGAGGGTACTCTTTTCTCAACTTCATTGTCAGCTCGGAGCCAATCTGGCCCGTGGAGCCGATTATAAGCACGTTCTTCATTAATTCTTGTTGTTTTAAGATAGTCGTCTATGTTACACAGAGGGTCTCTTGTGAAATGGGGTTTCAACCCCGTTACAAAGATATAAACTGAGCGCAATGCCGGCAAAAAAATGTAACGTTTTTTTTCGTTAATGCCGATATTTTTTCAGACCTTTGCAAGGTAACCCCTAACATATAACCGCACAATATCTATGTATAGCAAATTCAAAGACCACCTGACTCAGGAACTCGCCGGCATCAAGGCTGCCGGACTCTACAAGGAGGAGAGAGTGATAACCACCGCCCAGCGCGCCGACATAAGCGTGAGCGAGGGTGGCGAAGTGCTAAATTTCTGCGCCAACAACTATCTTGGCCTCAGCGACAACACCCGCCTCATCGAGGCGGCCAAGCGGGCCATGGACGAGCGAGGCTTTGGCATGTCGAGCGTGCGCTTCATTTGCGGCACGCAAGACCGCCACAAGCAGCTGGAGGCTGCCATAAGCGACTACTTCCACACCGACGACACCATTCTCTACGGCTCGTGCTTCGATGCCAACGGAGGCCTGTTTGAGGCCCTGCTCGGCCCCGAGGATGCAATTATCAGCGATGCGCTCAACCACGCTTCGATCATCGACGGTGTGCGCCTGTGCAAGGCCAAGCGCTACCGCTATGCCAACGCCAACATGGACGAGCTTGAGGAGTGCCTGAAGCAGGCTCAGGAGCAGCGTTTCCGCATAATTGCCACCGACGGTGTGTTCTCGATGGACGGCAATGTGGCTCCAATGGACCGTATCTGCGAGTTGGCCGAGCGCTACGACGCCATGGTGATGGTCGACGAGTCGCACTCGGCCGGTGTGGTGGGCCCCACGGGCCACGGCGTGGCCGAGCAGTTTAATCTGTATGGCCGCATCGATGTGTTCACCGGCACCCTGGGCAAGGCCTTTGGCGGCGCAATGGGCGGCTTCACCACCGGCCGCAAAGAGATTATCGACATGCTGCGCCAGCGCTCGCGCCCCTACCTGTTCAGCAACAGCGTGGCGCCGGGCATAGTGGGTGCCAGCCTTGAAATGTTCAAAATGCTCAAGGAGAGCAACGACCTGCACACACGCCTGGCCGAGAATGTGGAATACTTCCGCACACGCATGCTCGCCGCCGGCTTCGACATAAAGCCCACGCAGAGCGCCATTTGCGCCGTGATGCTGTATGATGCCAAACTGTCGCAAGACTTCGCGGCCGCCATGCAGCGCGAGGGCATCTACGTCACCGGCTTCTACTATCCCGTGGTGCCCAAGGGCGAGGCGCGCATCCGCGTGCAGCTGTCGGCCGGACACCGCCGTGAGCACCTCGACAAGGCCATCGCAGCCTTTGTCAAGGTGGGCAAGGAGCTTGGCGTAATCAAGTAGACAAGCAAAATCTCATGTTAGACAATTTTTAGAGTTAGGCTTATGCCGCAGTGATTGCGGCATAAGCCGTTTTTTTTTGAGGGAAGACGTTCTCTGTTGGTTTCGCTTGCTTGGGGTGGGGCGGCCGCTCTACACGGTGGCCGTGATCAGGGTGGCGCCGCCGGTAAGGTGCAGGCTGCGCACCACTGCGGGCACCAGCACCGTCTCGCCGCGGCGCAGGGTGGCCGCGGTGCCGTTGTCGCACTCCAGGGTGGCGGCCCCGGCTATGCACATCACCGCCAGAAAAGCGTCGTGCGGCATGCGCAGATCGAATTCCGACTCCACTATCACGCGGTCTACATTGAAGAAAATGCTGTTGATGAGCGATGTCACGCCCTTGCTGCGCACATAGTTGCGCTTGCAGTCGGTGGCAATGGTGTAGTCGATGGCATCGGCGGCGAGGTCGGTGTGCAGCTGGCGCGGCTTGCCGTCTTTGTCGAGGCGGTTGAAGTCATACACGCGGTAGGTGATGTCGCTCGACTGCTGAATTTCGGCCAGCAGGTTGCCGGCCCCTATGGCATGAATGCGCCCCGCCGGCAGAAAGAATATGTCGCCCGGGTGTGTCTCGTGGCTCTGCACGGCGTCGAGAATTGTGCTGTCGGCCACCATGCGCCTGTACACTTCGGGCGTTATGGTCTTGCGCATGCCGGCATACAGTTTGGCTCCCTTGTCGCTGTCGATGATATACCACATCTCGGTCTTGCCGCTGCATCCGTGCCTTTCCTGAGCCAGGTCGTCGCCCGGATGCACCTGCACCGACAAGTCGAGCTTGGCGTCGATGATTTTAATGAGCAGCGGGAACTCCTCGCCGTGCTTGCGGTACACGCGCCGGCCCACAAGGTCGCCCTTGTATTTGCGGATGAGCTCGCGCAGCGTCAGTCCCTTGTCGTGGCCCTCGCTCACCACCGACTCATGGCCTTTGAGGCCCGACACCTCCCAGCTTTCGCCCACGTTGCCCTCGTCGATGCGCACGCCCTTGAAGGCGCCGATCTTGTCGCCGCCCCACAGCACCTGTTTCAGGTTCAAGCCAAACTTAAAGGGTCCAAGCATATTGCCTATAGTCATTATTAAACCTATGCAAAGATAGTGCAAATCGAGCGCAAAGCATCAAGCCTGCTTGAATGTTTTGCCGAGATGCAGCCTATTTTCTGTAAAGATAGTGCAAATTAATTGATGCCCGTGAGTGCGCGGCCATAAAAATACAGGCTGGCAAAATGGGTGACGGCTTTTTTTACTAACTTTGCACATTCACACACACGATATATATTGACATACAACACCGAAATGCTACAACACCGCATATCACTCAGCCGCCTTGCGGCTTGGACTCTGGCCACAGCCATGATGCTTGTGGCGGCAGCATGCGCCAACATAGGCACCCCCGAGGGCGGCCCGCGCGACTACACCCCGCCGCGCGTGGTGAAGACGTCGCCAGCCAACGGCGCCGTAAACTTCAAGGGCAACAAGGTGGAAATCACCTTCGACGAGATAGTGCAGATAAAGGACCAGCAGAGCAAGGTGGTGGTGTCGCCGGCGCAAAAGGAGATGCCTGTGATAAGGAACAACGGGCGCAAGGTCACCGTTGAGTTCCGCGACACGCTGAAGCCCAACACCACCTATGTGGTCGACTTCACCAACGCAATCGAGGACAACAACGAGGGCAATGTGCTCGACGGCTACAGCTTTGCCTTCTCCACGGGCGAGTCCATCGACTCGCTGCAGGTGTCGGGAATGGCTTTGCGCGCCAGCGACCTTGAACCCATGCAGCACATTCTGGTGGGCCTGCACAGCAACCTCAGCGACACGGCATTCGCCCAAATCCCCCTGGAGCGCATCAGCCGCACCAACGACCGCGGCCAGTTCACGCTGCGCAACCTCAAGCCTGGCCGCTACCACATATTCGCGCTCAACGACGCGGACGGCGATTACCGCATGGCCCGCACCGAAGACATGGCCTTCTGCGACAGCGTGATAGTGCCTGGCGTGAACAGCGTGACCACGCGCGACACCGTGTTCACCTTCGATCACCGCGTCGACACCGTGGTCACCGCCACCCACATGCGGTATGTGCCCAACAATGTGCTGCTGAGCGTGTTTAACGAAGGCTACCGCCAGCAATACATAAAGTCGTACCGCCGCCTGGGCCGCAACCGCCTGCTGCTGCAGATGGGTGCGCCGCAGACGCGCATGCCGCAGGTGCGCCTGCTCAGCCCGCATCCGTCGGCCCGCAGCTGGTGCCGCCTTGAGCGCAACGAGAGCGGCGACTCGCTGGTCTACTGGCTGTCTGATTCCAGCCTTATAAAGAGCGACAGCCTTAGCCTTGAGGTGCACTACATGCGCACCCCTCCCAGCGGCGCCGACACACTGGTAGAGGCCACCGACACCCTGGCGTTTGCCGCCGTGCGCAGCGGCTATGAGCTGAAGCAGCAGGAGCAGGCTCGCAAAGAGCGCGAGAAGCGCCAGAAGGAAATCAGCCAGCTGGTGGAGAAGCGCGACAAGGCCGCCGCCGAGGGCAAAGACGTCACAGAGTATGAGCTCAACCTCACGGCCCTGCGCCGCCAGGACGAAGCCGAGGAGCCCGCACTCAAGGCCACGCTCGAAAAGGCCGAGCTGGGCGTGACCGACTCGATAGCCTTTAAGTTCGACACTCCCATCGACACCATATACAGCCGCCGCCTGCGCCTAACCCACATGCAGCCCGACAGCACTTGGCAGGCGGTGCCACTGCCGCCCATGGTCAGGGCCAGCGAGTGCAGCGAGCTGCGCTATGTGCTGCCCATGCGCCTGCAGCCTGGCGGCCAATACAAGCTGCAAGTCGACTCCGCCGCCATCTACTCGATCTACAACCTCACATGCAAGGGCATCGACCAGGACATAAGCGTGAAGAAACTGGAAGACTACGCCAACCTCTATATGCGCATTTTAGGGCTTGCCGGACGCCGGGCGGTGGTGCAGCTGCTCAACAGCGGCGACAAGCCGGTGATGACAGCCGCCGTCGACAGTGCCGGCGCCGAGGCCGCATTTGAAAATGTGGAGCCGGGCACCTATTACGCGCGCCTGTTTATCGACGACAACGGCAACGGGGTGTGGGACACAGGCAACTATGCCCGCCACCAGCAGCCCGAGGAGGTGTATTACTACCCCAAGCCGCTGAAGCTGCGCCGCAACTGGGATGTGGACCAGACCTGGAACATATATGCCGCGCCGCTCGACCTGCAGAAGCCCGAGAGCATACGCAAAAACCGCCCCGAGAACCGCACCAATCTGCTCGACTCCAAGCGCAAGCAGTCGGGCAAGGCCAATGGCGACACCGATGACGACGACACCGACGGCTTCAGCAACCCGGCTTTCGGACGCAACTCCTACAGTGGCAACAAATATGAAGACTACCGCAACAATCAGCGCTGAGGGCCGCAGCAGCGCTGCATAAAAATGCACTTTGTGCCGTTTTAATAGCCGCGGTATGCTTTTTTGTTATTAACTTTGCAGTCAGATTGTGGATAAATGAGTCGCCATCCAACGGCTTTTAGCTAATATACGGCAGATTGTGACGCAGATGGCTTACATTTTTTCATTTTCCTGCGGCATACATATTATAGACTAAGCAAAGTGAAGAATAAGAAGAACAGATTGCAACTGATAGTGGAACTGGTGAAAAGCAAGTGCATAGGCAGCCAAAGCGAGCTGTCGGACTTGCTTAAGCAGCACGGCATGAATGTGACCCAAGCCACGCTTTCGCGCGACTTGAAGAGCCTGCGCATCACCAAGGTGGCCAACGACAGCGGCAACTACATGTACATAATCCCCGCCGGCAACGACCTGCAGGATTCCTTGCTGCGCAGCGGTCAAAACTCCGTTACTGCCAGCCAGAAGGTGGGCTTCGTGTCGATCGCCTTTTCGG
>CALBLR010000076.1 GCA_937896015.1 uncultured Prevotellaceae bacterium
AATTTAAGTTAATAAACATAAATGAAAAGTTGCACACATCGTTATTTTTTAGCAACTCAGTAATAATCAAAACATTAAGTTCTGATTATTATGTATACAACCTTTATACAAAATTCGTCAAAATACTTGAGATATGCAAGCATTTCTCAGATAATCCCATTAATGAACCGGGTAATGTTCCTCGTATCACCATTAATGGCAGGAGTGTTACGGGCGGATTTAGTAACTTTGCAGCAGTAAAAAAGCAAATCAGAATCACAGCAATATGAAGAAAATTGTTTTTGCCACCAACAATGCGCACAAGTTGCAGGAGTTGCGGCAAATCATGAGCGGACACTATGAGGTGGTGGGCCTTGCCGACATAGGCTGCCACGACGACATCCCCGAGACTGCCGACACCATCGAGGGCAACGCGCTGCTCAAGGCCAAATATGTGAGTGAGCACTATGGCATGGACTGCTTCAGCGACGACACCGGCCTTGAAATAGAAGCCCTTGGAGGCGAGCCTGGAGTGATGTCGGCGCGCTATGGCGGTGTGGCCCACGACAGCGAGCGCAACATCAGCAAAGTGCTGAACAAAATGCAGGGCCAGACCAACCGCCGCGCGCGGTTTCGCACGGCCATTGCACTGATTGCCAACGGACAGACACACATATTCGAGGGCGAAGTGCGCGGCACCATACTCACCGAGCGCCACGGCACCGGCGGGTTCGGATACGACAGCATATTCAAGCCCGACGAGGCCGACTGCACATTTGCCGAAATGAGCGCCGACCAGAAAAACGCCATCAGCCACCGCGGCCGGGCCGTGGCGCGGCTGGCCGCATTCATGTCGCGAAAGAACTGAGCCACGGCTCCGGGCCTCTTGCACAAGAGGCCGCATTTTATTAATTTTGTGTGCATGCTTACTAACAACGACAATCACAAAGCCGCCACGCTGTATGTGAGCGACCTCGACGGCACACTGCTCAACAGCGACACACGCCTCAGCGACACCACCGTGAGGCTGCTCAACAAGGCCATTGCCCACGGAGCCATGTTCACAGTGGCCACGGCCCGCACGCCGGCCACCGTGACCACCCTCATGAGACGCGTGGATGTGAAGCTGCCCATGATAGTGCTGGCAGGAGCCGCCATGTGGCACGACTCCGAGCGCGCATACAGCGATGTGCAGACCATCGACAGCGCCACAGTTAACAGGCTTGCCGACGTGTTTGAGCGCCACGGGCTGCACCCGCTCATCTACCGCCGCCACGGCGGAATGCTGCACGTGCGCCACTGCGGGCAGCTGTCGCAACAGGAGCAGCAGTTTGTGGCCGAGCGCACAGGTCTTGAGCTCAAGCGATTCTACCTCGACGACAGCGAGCGGCAATACCGCGACGAAGCCGACGGCGAGGCCGTGCTTCTGTTTTCAATGCAGAAACTCGACCGCCTGGCCCCCGTTTATGATGAAATCAAAGACGACCCGCACTGCTCGGTGATGTTCTACCCCGACATATTCGACCCCACCTCGGGCTTCATCGAAATATACCGCGCAGGCTGCACCAAGGCACAGGCCATCGGGCGGCTGGCCAGCCGGCTTGGAGTGGAGCGCACGGTGGTGTTTGGCGACAACGGCAACGACCTGGCAATGATGCGCGCCGCCTCCCACAGTGTGGCCGTGGCCAACGCCATTCCGGCAGTAAAAGAGGCTGCAAGCGAAATCACCGGCACCAACAACGACGACAGCGTGACCCGCTGGATATGCGCCGACATGGGACTCGATACAGACTGACACAGACAAACTGCAATGAAGAAAAAGCCTATTATGCGAAATGTGGTGACAATGCGCAACATCTACGACAAGCGGCGCATTTGGAAACTGGCACTGATGGCAGTGTCGGTGGCCAT
>CALBLR010000077.1 GCA_937896015.1 uncultured Prevotellaceae bacterium
CGGAAGCACCTGCAGCAGCGAAGTGTCGTAGCCGCCAATGATGCACGAGTTGGTGATGCCGCCCACCATGCCTATCACCAGCCAAGGCAGGCGCGCCTTCACTTGCACGAATATGTTGTCGTCGGTCTCGATGTCGGTCGAGATACCGGATGCCAGCTGGTAGTCGCGCTCGCTTTGCTCGCGCACCTCGTCCATGATGTCGTCCACGGTGATGCGCCCCACCAGGCGGCCTATCGAGTCGACCACGGGCATTGCCACGAGGTCGTATTTCTCAAAGTCGAGCGCCACGTCGTCGATTGGCGTCTCGGTGGTCACCGATATCGGGTCGGTGATCATCACATGCTTTATTTTGCTGGCCGAGGGGTTGGTGATTATCTTCTTGATGGGGAACACGCCGCGCAGTCGGTTGTCGTCGTCTACCACATACACGTTGTAGATTTCGTCCATGTCCTCGGCCTGGTCGCGCATGGCTTTTATGCACTCGGGCATCGACAGGTTTTCGTTCACCACTATCATCTCGGTGCTCATGTGGCCGCCGGCGGTGTCTTCGCTGTATTGCAGCAGGTCCACGATGTCGCCAGCCTGCTCCACGTCGTCGATGTGCTTTATCACATCGTCGCGGTCTTCCTTGTCGAGCTCCTGAATCACGTCGACGGCGTCGTTGGCGTCCATTTGCTCCAGCTTGCGCGCGATGGCCTCGTTGGGCATCAGCTCCAATAGGTCGTGCCGCTGGTCTTCGTCAAGTTCAATCAGCACATCGGCCGCCGTCTCCTCGTCGAGCTGCTTGAGCAGATATTCGGCGTCGTCGGTGTCGAGGTGTGATATCAGCTCGGCAATGTCGGCCGGGTGCAGGTCGGCGATTTCTGCTTTCAGGGCATCGGCGTTGTTGCTCTTTATGATGTCCTCAATCTTGTCGATATATTGGCTGTTAAATTCCTTCATTGCTCCAATCCTTTGTCTTTAGTCGTTGCCGGCGGCCTGGGCCCGAGCCTGTGCCACCATGTTGGTTAACTCTATGAAATCGTTCACGCTCAACTGCTCGGGGCGCAGCCCCATGAAACGGCTCTCGAGCACCGCGCTGCCTTTGGCCACGAGTGGCTTCAGGGAGTTGCGCAGCGTCTTGCGCCGCTGCCCGAACGAGGTCTTGACCACCGTCTTGAACAGCCGCTCGTCGCAGCCAAGGCTTGCGACGCTGTTGCGTGTCAGCTTCACCACGCCCGACTTCACCTTGGGCGGAGGGTTGAACACGTTCTCATCGACGGTGAACAGATATTCCACGTCATACCATGCCTGCAGCAGCACCGACAGTATTCCGCGCGTCTTGCTGCCTGGCTTGGCCGCCAGCCTCTGTGCCACCTCGCGCTGCAGCATGCCGCTGCAGCACTCCACCTGGTCTTTGTAGTCGAGCACCTTGAAGAATATCTGCGACGAGATGTTGTAGGGGTAGTTGCCAATGATGCAGAATTTGCCGTCGCCCACCGCCTTGCGCAAGTCGAGCTTAAGGAAGTCGTCGGCTATTATGCGGCCGTGCAGTTGCGGAAACGCTTCGTTGAGGTAGTCCACCGACTCGCCGTCGAGCTCCACCACCTTCAGGTCGAGGCCGTCGGCAAGCAGGAATTGTGTGAGCACGCCCATGCCCGGGCCCACTTCCACCACGGGCAGGCTTGTGTGCCCGCTCAGGGTGTCGGCAATGCGGCGGGCTATCGACAGGTCGGTGAGGAAGTGCTGCCCGAGTGCTTTTTTTGCTTTTACCTGTTGCATGCGGTTGTGATGTCTGTTTTGTTTGCAGTCTGGTTAAACGATGCGGCCAGTCGAGCGGCCGCGAGTATAAAATGCGCCTTGCTTTGCAGCAAAACCGATAAAATCAATTATCTTTGCAATCTTACAAAGATAGTGCTTGCGCGCCTAATTATGAAGCCGTGTGCGCTGTTTTTTGACCTCCTTAGTGGAGAAATGCAATTTTTTTAACGTTTCAATAACTTTTCTGAGTCAAGGTGAAAAAGACATTATCGCTCTTAATGAAATATGGCATACCCGTAGTGGTGGGTGTGGTGCTGATTTATGTGCTGTATAAAAACGTGGACATGCACAAGACGCTGGGCATACTGCGCACCCGCATCGACTGGTGGTGGTTTGTGCCCGTGTTTGTGGTGAGCATCCTCAGCCACGTGTTCAGGGCGCTGCGCTGGCGGCTGCAGCTGCGCGCCATCGGTGTGCGCCCGTCGGTGTCGGCGCTGGTCAACAGCATCTTCGGCACCTATGCCGTCAATCTGGCAATTCCCCGCTTTGGCGAGGTGTGGCGCTCGGGTTACATAGCCAAGCGGCAGAAGGCCTCGTTTACCACCGTGCTCGGCTCGATGGTGGCCGACCGCCTGAGCGACACGCTCACCGTGCTGGTGCTCACCATAGCCGCCTTCTTTGTGGCCGAGCAGCAACTGGCCCAGTCGGTCGACGGCCTGCACGACAAGTTTGTGGCCCTTGCCACCTCGCCTGCGGTGTGGGCTGCCGCCGTGGTGTGCGTTGCCGCTGTGGCGTGGCTCATTAAGGGCAAAAGCCAGAATGCGCTGGTGCTCAAGGTGCGCCAAATGGTGCTGAACCTGTGGAATGGATTTGCCGGGGTGGCCAAAATGGATGGCAAGTGGGCCTTCGTGCTCTACACGCTGCTCATTTGGGGCTGCTACTACCTGCAGCTCTACATTGCCTCGCAGGCTTTCGACTACACTTGCGATTTGGGCTTGAAGGCGGTGCTGGTGCTGTTTGTGCTCAGCAGCATAGGCATGGCGGTGCCCACCAATGGCGGCCTCGGAGCAT
>CALBLR010000078.1 GCA_937896015.1 uncultured Prevotellaceae bacterium
CCAAGCGCACGACTACAATGTGGTGTACACCGAGAGCCCCGGCAGCGAGATGACCCTGACGTGGGTCGACAACAACGTGGCCGACTTGCACTACTTTGCCCTGCCCCAGACGGGGATTCAGAAGTTTTTCACAGCATCGAGCCTCAGCCCGAGCTATGAGAGCCAGTATCCAGGCAACAAGTTCAGCCTCGACCGAGTGCTGACGGAGTTCTACATTTCACGCCGCGAGCTGATGAACGGCGACGCTAACGCCACAAAGGAGGGCTGCGCCACAAGCCAAGTGGTGCCAGAAGGCGCACAGATCACAAGCCTCGCCCTGCCAGGCCAGTGGCTGAGCGGCAGCAAGACGGCTGTGATTGACGCCTACATGAAGAACGCCAACAACGGCGCCCTGAACGTGGATATGGGCCACGACGATGTGGTGGCGCGCGCCGGACAGTGCTACGCCGACTCGCAGGCGGTGACGCTGGGCAATGACGGCAAGCTGATGGCGCTCACGCTGAATGACAGCAAAGGAGCGCCCTTTGCCTACAACGGCAGCGACATAATTCTCTCTATCGACACGCAAGTGCCCGACGGGGCCAGCGAGTTTGCCTGGGCCACGGCAAGCGGCGAGAAGAACCTGTCGACTGCCATACACGGCCAAAGCGCAGGCAAGAACGTGTTTAACACCAGCGCCGGCGAGAGCTACGGCACCGCCGGAGCAGTGGCCACCTTCATGCAGCTAAAGCGCAACCAGACTCCGGCCATCGAAGCCACCTACTACACCAACGACGTGAAGTTTAAAATCACCGACAACGAGGGGAACCTCATCAGCGACACCATAAGCGACCGTCAGCCCAACGGCCGCCCATTTGTGCGCTTGAAGCAGGGCAACACCGTGATAGGCATTCACGAAGTGGACGAAAACGGCGAATACGTCTTCCAAGGGGTTGACTACACCAAGACCTACAACATAAGCGTGGCCAGCAACTCGTATGGCTACATCGAGGCCGACGGCATACGCTTCGACGACGCCGGCCGCAAGGTGGAAAACGACATAGTGGTGGAGGTGAAATTCCACCTGATGCCCGGCTTCGAGCCGCCGTTTGGCGGAGTGGAGAGCGTTGAGGCCAAAGCACTGAAGGTGTGGGGCGGCAACGGTGAGATAAGCGTCGAGACCGAGACGGCCACACCCGTCACCGTGTGCGACCTCATGGGCCGCGTGGCACGCCGGCTCACCGCCGAGCCCGGCCGCACCAGCATTGAAGGCCTTGCTCCCGGCATATATGTGGTGAACCGCGCCAAAGTGATAGTAAGGTAAAGCCGCACAGGTCACTCAAGAAACACGATCCGCCCCGCCAAGCAGCAGTCAGTTGCTTGGCGGGGCGGCTTGTGTTATGGGGGCGACAGTGGTCGAGCAGGCGGGTGAACGGCTCGGGATAGGGGGTTTCGAAACGCAGCTCTTGGCCGGTGACGGGGTGGCGGAAGGCCAAGCGGTAGGCGTGCAGGCACATGCGGCCGGCAGGGTCGCACGTGCTACCATATTTGCGGTCGCCCACTATGGGGTGGCACAGCACGCGCATGTGCACGCGAATCTGGTTTTTGCGCCCGGTGTGCAAGTGCAGTTCGATGAGCGAGAAGCGTCCGTTGGTGCGCAGCAGGCGCCAGTCGGTGCTGGCCCACTTGCCGCCATTGTCGGTACGCGAGCTGACGATGCGCATGCTGGGCGTGTCTTTAAGCCAACTTTCGATGTGGCCCTGCTCCTTGGCCATCTCGCCCTCGACCACAGCCACATAGCGGCGGTCGATGATGAGGTCGCGCCAATTGTTGACAAGCCGCTGCTGCACCTCCACGCTCTTGGCATACATCATGAGGCCCGAGGTGCGCACATCAAGGCGGTGCACCACATGGGCGCGGCAAAACTGGTGGGTCTGGGCGAAGTAGCTGTCGAGCAAGTCCTTCATGTTGAGGCTCGACGCGCCCACGCCCATCGACAGCACCCCCTCTGCCTTGTCGACCACTATCACATCGCTGTCTTCATACACCACGGTGAAGCAGCGCTCGCGCTGCTGGCGCCGGCCCTGTCGTGTGCCCAGGTCGGCGTCACGGCGCTTGCTCACCTGCACCAGCTGGCGCGGCTCCACCACAAAGTCGTGGCGGGTGACGCGCTTGCCGTCGACCAGGACTCCGCCATTGGCCAGAATGGCCTTGGCCTTGCTGCGGCTGATGCCGCTCAGTTTGCGCATCACATAGTCGAGCAGGCCCGACTCTTCGCCTTCGCGCACGAGAAACTCGGTGTAGGCTGCCGCCGACTGCGGCACATTGTGGTTATGACTGCGGCGCATAGAGTGTGGAATTTAACATGTTGATGCAACCAAAAACACCTAAGCCCGGGCACGCCAGACACAGACAGCTGTGCCGGCACTTTCCCGGGCTTAGGCAACTTTCAATTATGCTTGTTTCGTTAATCATTTATCAAATATGTGGCGCAGCGTGCTGAATATGCGCTGGCGAATCGACTCCGACGGCTTCACGTTGGCCGAGTCGCGCATCTTTTCGATGGCGGCGCGCTCGTCGGCGTTGAGATTTTCGGGCACATACACCATAACGTTGATTAGCAGGTCGCCAGTGCCGTATCCGTCAGGCGAAGGCAGGCCCTTGCCGCGCAGGCGCAGCACACGGCCAGGCTGAGTGCCTGGGGCTATGGTGACGCGCACGCGTCCGTCCACAGTGGGCACCTCCACCTTGCCGCCAAGCACGGCGGTGGGGAAGTCGAGCATCAGGTTATACACCAGGTCGTTGCCGTCGCGCATCAGTTGGTCGTCGCGCTCCTCCTCAATCACTATCAGCAGGTCGCCTGGTATGCCGCCGCCCGGGGCATCGTTGCCC
This sequence comes from uncultured Prevotellaceae bacterium, assembly GCA_937896015.1. Classification (GTDB taxonomy): domain Bacteria; phylum Bacteroidota; class Bacteroidia; order Bacteroidales; family Muribaculaceae; genus Sodaliphilus. The sequence goes on from CALBLR010000078.1 coordinate 2,872, forward strand.
TTGCCGCTCATTTTCAGCGTCATTCCATCGGCCACACCGGCGGGTATGTTGACGGTGACCACCTCTTCGTGGCGCACGAGGCCCTGGCCGCCACACTCGGGGCAGCGCTCCTTAATCACCTTGCCTGTGCCACCGCAAGTGTGGCATGTGGTCTGCGTCTGCATGCGGCCAAGCATGGTGTTTTGCACGCGCACCTCCACACCGCTGCCGTGGCAGGTGGGGCAGGTGGACTGCTCGGTGCCGTTTTTAGCGCCGGTGCCGTGGCAGGCGGCACACGACACCATGCGCGGAATCTTAAGCTTCTTCTCGGTGCCGTGGGCAATCTCGCTGAGCGTGAGGCGCACGCGCACACGGAGGTCGCCGCCGCGGCTCACACGCTGACCGCGGCCACGGCTGCGGCCACCGCCGCCAAAGGCCTCAAAGATGTCTCCGAGGCCGCCTCCGCCGCCAAATATGTCGCCAAACTGCGAGAAGATGTCATCCATGCTCATGCCGCCTCCCGAAAAGCCGCCTGCGCCCTGGGCGCCGGCAAAGCCAAACTGGTCGTAGCGCTGGCGCTTGTCGGGATGGCTGAGCACATCGTAGGCCTCAGCGGCCTCCTTAAACTTTTCCTCAGCCTCCTTCTTCTCGGCATCGGTCTTGCCCTGCTGACGGTCGGGGTGATACTTGATGGCGAGTTTGCGATATGCTTTTTTCAGTTCCTCGGGGGTTGCGTTTTTGCTCACCCCAAGCACTTCATAATAGTCTCTTTTGTTGTCCATAAGTCAAATTGTAGCTCCTTTTCTTCATGTTACTTGCCCACCACCACCTTGGCGTGGCGCAGCACCTTGTCGTCGATCATGTAGCCCTTTAGGGTGGTGTCGATCACCTTGCCCTTCATCGCCTCGTCGGCTGCCGGGAATGTGGTGATGGCCTCATGATAGTCGGTGTCGAAGTCCTTGCCGGTGGAGTCGAT
>CALBLR010000079.1 GCA_937896015.1 uncultured Prevotellaceae bacterium
CACCATATTCAAGGGCACCACCCACCGCAAAGCCTGGCACATACTCAACCGCATGGAGGCGGTGGGCGGCGAGCTTAACGCCTACACCACCAAGGAAGACACTACGCTGTATGCCGTGTTTCCCGACGCGCACTATGGACGTGCCGTGCAGCTGATTGCCGACTTGGTGGGCTGCTCGGTGTTTCCCGAGGCTGAACTCGACCGCGAGCGCGGAGTGGTGCTTGAGGAGATTGACTCCTACCGCGACTCGCCGGGCGACGCCATATACGATGACTTTGAGGACATGGCGTTTGCCGGCAGCGGGCTGGGACACAACATTCTTGGCACCGAGGCCGACCTCGCCCGCATCACCAGCGCCGACTGCATCGGTTATGTGAAGCGGCTGTATGTGCCGGCCAACATGGTGTTCTTTTCAATGGGGCGCATGGCGCCCGACAAGGCGTTTGCCGTGGCGGCCCGGCACTTCGGCCACTTCGACCACGTCCTCGACCGCCCCGGGCGCGTAGCGCCACCGCCGGTGGCTCCGCTGTGCCGCACGGTGGCGGTGGGCAGCCATCAGGCCCACACCGTGATAGGCGCGCGCCTGCCGGGCATGCACGACGACCGCCGCTTTGCGCTGTCGCTGCTCAACAACATTGTGGGCGGCCCCGGAATGAACTCGCTGCTCAACTTGCAGCTGCGCGAGCGCCGCGGGTATGTCTACACGGTGGAGTCGGGCATATCATCGTTCACCGACAGCGGCCTGTTTGAGGTGTACTTTGGCTGCGACGAGAGCCACACCGCGCGCAGCCTGCGCCTGGTGGAGCGCACCTTGCAGCAGCTTGCATCCGAGCCGATGAGCGAGCGCCGTCTTGACGCCGCCAAAAAGCAGTATTGCGGCCAGCTGCTGGTGGCAAGCGACAACCCCGAGACCAGCGTGGTCAACGCCGGCAAGTCGCTGCTATACCGCGGCAGGGTGGGCACGTATGCCGAAACGGTGGAGCGCATACGCGCCGTCACGCCTCAGCAGCTGATGGACGCGGCGGCCCTGATAGCCCCCGACAGCTGCTCGGTGCTCACTTTTAGCTGAGCGCAGCCGCTTTTGTGCAGAATTATGGCCAAAATTTTGCGGCGGTAGCTTAATTTTCGTATTTTCGTAGCGTTAATAAGTGAAACCACAAGAAGAAGTATTATTCTTAACAACACAGAATTTTCTATATGAACGATGTCAATCATTATTTGCAGCCTGCCGAGAAAAAGATGAGCGAGGCTGTTGGTTATCTCGACGAGGCACTGGCGCACATCCGCGCCGGCCGCGCCAATGTGAAAATCCTCGACGGCGTGCGTGTGGAGTATTATGGCAGCAAAATGGCCATCAGCAACGTGGCCAACGTCAGCACCCCCGATGCCCGCACCATTGTCATCTCTCCATGGGAAAAGGGCATGTTTAAGGTGATTGAAAAGGCAATCATCGACTCCAACATTGGCATCATGCCTGAAAACAATGGCGAGGTGATACGCCTGTGCATTCCGCCCCTCACCGAAGACCGCCGCAAGCAGCTGGTGAAGGAGTCGAAGGCCGAGGCCGAGAAGGCCAAAGTGAGCGTGCGCAACTCGCGCCGCGAGGCCATCGAAGGCCTTAA
>CALBLR010000080.1 GCA_937896015.1 uncultured Prevotellaceae bacterium
TTTCACCTCTTGCGGCGTGCTCTCGTCGCTCCAGTGCCAGTCGTTGAGGTCGCCGGCGTGCATCACCAGTTCTCCGCAGGGCAGTGTGGCAAGGTAGCTCACGCCTATGTCGGTGGAGCCGAAGCTGTGTATCTGCACGCGGCTCTGCTGGCACAGGGTGTCTTCATTGCGGTGCATGAATGTGACGGGCAGCGACTCCAGGTCGAGGCCCTTTATGCGCCGCAGCTTGCGCCGCGACTCGGCCGACACCACGTAGCGCTCCACCTTGCCGGTGGCCATCCACTTGAATATGTCGGGGTTGAGGTGGTCGGGGTGGCTGTGCGACACCATCACCACCATGCGCCGGGCGCGCCCGATGATGGCTGGCATCACGCCGCACGGGTCGGTGTAGTAGTCAAACACCAGCGTCACGCCCTGTGCCTCAAGGGCGAATCCGCTGTGGCCTATGCACGTCAGCCGCATATCTGGTGCCATCCTTTCTGAAAATATTGCTGGGCGTAGTCGGCGGGGCGCACCACCTCGCCGTTCCACACCACTATGTCGAGGTCGATGGGCACTATGCCCCGCGCGCGGCAGTCGGCGTCGCGTCCGCACTGGCGCTCGTAGCTCTTGAACCGCGCGTTGAGGGCGGCCAGGCTGCAGGCACACTCGCCGCTGGCCACTGCGTTCATGTAGTCGCCGCCGTGGCCGTTGAGGGCCGCCGTGGCATACACGCCCGACTGGCGGCAGCCGTCGAGTGTGTCCTGAAGCCACTCAAGGCACTGTGCCACCTGCGCGGCGCGGTCGGCACTGTTGCTGCCTATGCTCACTGTAATGCTGTTGCTCATTCTTTTTTTATTGGTTGATGTCTTGCTTCACGCCTTTCATCGACAGGGCTATGCGCTTGCGCTCAAGGTCGACCGACTTCACTCGCACCCTCACCGGCTGGCTGATGCGCAGGTAGCGCTCTGGGTTGTGCACGCGCTTGTTGCTCATTTCGCTCACGTGCACAAGGCCGTTTTCGTGAATGCCTATGTCCACAAAGGCTCCGAATTGTGTTATGTTAGTCACTATGCCGTTAAGCTCCATGCCCTGGCGCAGGTCTTTGATGTCGCGCACATCGTCGTCAAATTCCACCGCCTGCACCTTGTCGCGCGGGTCGCGTCCCGGCTTTTCAAGCTCTTTCATGATGTCGAGCAGGGTGGGCTCGCCCACCTCGCCGCCCACATATCGGCTTATGTCTATCTTTTTGCGCATCTCCTTGTCGGCAATCAGCTGCTCCACGCTGCAGCCGCAGTCGCGCGCCATCTGCTCCACCAGGGCATAGCGCTCGGGGTGAACCGCCGAGTTGTCGAGCGGGTTGGCGCTGCCCGGCACGCGCAGGAAGCCCGCCGCCTGCGTAAACGTCTTGGCGCCCATCTTGGGCACCTTAAGCAGCTCGCGGCGCGAGGCGAAGGCCCCGTTGCGGGTGCGGTAGTCCACTATGTTTTGCGCCAGTGCGGGGCCGAGGCCCGACACGTAGGTCAGCAGCTGGCGTGAGGCGGTGTTCACGTTCACGCCCACGCTGTTCACGCAGCTCTCCACGGTGAAGCTCAGGGTGTCTTTCAGCTTGCCCTGGTCCACATCGTGCTGGTATTGGCCCACGCCTATCGACTTGGGGTCGATTTTCACCAGTTCGGCCAAGGGGTCGAGCAGCCGGCGGCCAATCGACACGGCGCCGCGCACCGTCACATCCTGGTCGGGAAACTCTTCGCGCGCCGTCTGCGACGCCGAGTAGATCGACGCCCCGTTTTCGCTCACCACATACACCTCCACCTCGCGGCCCTCATGCCTGATGCGCTTCAGGAACCGCTCGGTCTCGCGGCTGGCCGTGCCGTTGCCCAGGGCAATGGCGTCGATCGAGTGCCGCTGCACCAGCTCCTTGACGGTGGCTGTGGCCCCCTCCACGTCGTAGTGCGGCGCGGTGGGGTAGATCACCGTGTGCTCAAGCAGGTTGCCCTGCTCGTCGAGGCACACCACCTTGCAGCCTGTGCGGAAGCCGGGGTCCACGGCCATGATGCGCTTGCGCCCCAGCGGCGGGGCAAACAGCAGCTGGCGCGCGTTTTGGGCAAACACCTCGATGGCCGACTCGTCGGCCCGGCCCTTCGACATGGCGGCAAACTCCGTCTCAATCGTGGGCCTGATGAGGCGCTTGTAGCTGTCGGCGGCGGCCTCCTCCACCAGGCGCGACGCCTGGCCCTGGCCCTTGACCACTATGCGGCAAATGTTGTCGGTGGCGCGGTCGTCGTCGATGCCTATGCCCACCTTCAGGAATCCCTCCTTCTCGCCGCGGCGCATGGCCAGCAGCTGGTGGCTCGACACGCGGCTCAGCGGCTGGCGGTAGTCGTAGTAGTTCTCGTAGTTGCGCCCTTCAATTTCCTTGCCTTTCACAAATGTGGACGTGAGCACCGCGCTGTGGCGGAAGGCGCGGCGCACCGAGTTGCGCACGGCCGTGTTCTCGCTAATCCACTCGGCAATTATGTTTTTGGCCCCGGCTATGGCGTCGGCCGCGGTTGGCACCGCCTCACCGTCGGCAAACTGGCTGGCGCGCGCCTGGACATCGGTGGTGCGCTGCGCCATTATTATCTTGGCCAGCGGCTCGAGTCCGCGCTGCCGCGCAGCCTCGGCGCGCGTGCGGCGCTTGGGCTTGTAGGGCAGGTAGAGGTCTTCGAGCGCGGTGGCGTCCCAGCAGTTCATTATGCGGGTCGACAGCTCGGGGGTGAGTTTCTCCTGAGCCTCGATGGTCTTCAGTATGGTGGCTTTGCGCTTCTGCAGATCCTGGTAGTACTTGAGCCGCATGTCGATCGACTGAATCTCCAACTCGTTCATTCCGCCGGTGGCCTCCTTGCGGTATCGGCTTATGAACGGAATCGAGTTGTCGTCTTTTAGCAGGCTCACGGTGTTGTGCACCGGGTCGAGTGGCAGGTTCAGCTCCTGCGATATTAGCGTTGAAATCTTGTCGGCCATGATGATGTTCGTTTCTTTTTGATTGGTTAAGGTGTATTATGTGGTTGCTGTGTAGCTAATGTTTTCTTTTAAGGGTGATGCAGGTGATTTCGGGCGTGGCGCCTATGCGCATGGGCATGGCCACCATGCCCAGCCCTATGTTGACATACAGCGCCTGGCTGCCCTCGGTGTACAGGCCTCCCCACTCGCGGTAGCGCAGCCGCGCGGGCGACAGGCGGCGGTGCCCCACGGTGAGCATCATCTGCATGGCGTGGGTGTGGCCCGACAGTGTCAGGTCGACGGGCGTCTTGCCGGCCACGCCGGCCCGCCACTCATAGGGGCTGTGCTGCAGCAGCAGCTTGAAGCGGCCGTTCCCAAGGTCGTTGTGCGCGGCGGCCAGGCTGCCGTAGGTGTGAAATGGCGGGTCGCCATAGTTCTCTGCGCCAATCACGTCGATGCTGTCGCCGCCAAGGCCTATGGGGTGGGTCACGTTGTTAAGCACCGTCCAGCCCATGCTGCGCTCCAGCTGCACCAGAGCCTTGCGGTCGGCCTCCTTCTGCGCCTGGGTGGGCCATGTGCGGTAGTCGTCATAGTCGTGGTTGCCAAGCACTGCCATCACCCCGTGGCGCGCCCTGAGCCGGCTCAGCACATGCCTGAACGGCTCGGCTTCGCTCGTCTGGCGGCTCACCAGGTCGCCGGTGAAGCATATCAGGTCGGGCTTTAGGGCGTTCACCGAGTCGATAAACATGCTCACCGCCGTGGTGTCGGTGCCATACGTGCCCAGATGCAGGTCGCTTATCTGCACCACGCGGTAGCCGTCGAAGCTGGCGGGCAGCTTGGCCGAGGCAAAGCCGATGCGCTCCACATGCACAGTGTGCGGCGTCACCAGCGCGCCCCACCACATGGCGCCGCACAGAGCCGCGCCCGCAGCCACCGCCGCGGCGCGCACCGCGCCCCTTCCGCGCCGCCCAAGGCAGCGCAGGCGGCCCAGCTGCCACAGCAGCAGCGCCACCCACCGCGGCACGCACACCGAGAAGTAGGCCATCAGCATCCACATCACAGCCACCAGTGTGGGGTTGCCCACCCGGCGGTTGGGAATGCTGATAGCCGTCACCACCAGTGCCAGCATGGCCACGCTAAGGGCGGCGTGCAGCCAGCACTTAAGCCCGCAGTGCCTGCCGCCACGGCGCCGCAGCCACCGCCACAGGGCGGCGTCGATGCCGAGGTTTGCAATGATGATGGCTATTATGGGAATCCACTGTATGCGCATGTGCAGCCGCTACTTTTGCGCTTCAAGCTGGTTGGTGAGCGGGTTGGAATACATCTCGAGCATCTTCTTGAACATATAGTTGCGGTCAAGCTCGTTGAGCTGCATTCCGGCCTTGTCGATTTGCTTGTTGAGGTAGCCCACAAAGGCGTCGCGCTCGGCCTCGGTGTACTTGTCGGCAAACTCCTTGTCGTCAAACAGCAGGTCGCGGGCAATGTAGTTGGTCTTGAATATCTTGTAGTGGGTGTGTATGCTGTGGTCAATCAGATGGCACACGGCGCGCACAGTCAGCAGCTTGTCGAGGTCGGCCGGAATGTTGCTGAACTCATCGTTGAGGCAGGGCGTGAAGGCGTAGTGAATGTGGCCCTTGTAGCCCATGATGCCCGTCTGCATGCTCAGAAGGTCGTCGGCCGGCGACTTCTTGAAGTTCGGGTCCTTGCTCTTGAGCAGGAATTCCTTGGCCTTCAGGTAGTCGTTGGGGTCATACTCATAGCTTATGGCCACTGGAGCCAGGTTCAGATCCTTGATGCTTTCGATGAACGACTTGTCGCGGTTGCCATACGACAGCATCTTCAGCAGGCTCTCCTGCGTGCGGTCGTTGCTGTCCTTGCAGCGGCCCTCGCGCTGCGCAATCCACACGGGGCTCTTCTTCTGCTTAATCACAAAGTGGATGTATCCGCTCAGCTGTATGGCGGCGGCCAGCGTCTGCAGGCGTCCCAGGTTGCGCTTCACAATGAAGCACTTGTTGAGGCGCACCAGCTTGTTGATCCAGTCATATATCAGCAGATTGTTGCCAATGGCAATCTCGGCTGCCTCAAAGCCCTTCGACACCAGGTTGTAGCTCAGCAGAGCCGAGTCGAGCACAATGTCGCGGTGGTTGGTGATGAACACATTGGGCACATCCTTCTTCACATTTTCAAATCCGCTTATGGTGAGGCCCTTCGACGTCTTGGCCAGCACTCCCTCGATGAAAGGCTTCATGATTTTCACCTGCAAGTCGTGCTTCGAGTTCAGCGACTGCAGCACGCGCACCAGTTGCGAGTATTTGTATTCAGGCAGCACAAGGCTTATGATGTGCTGGAAAGCCGGCTCCTGCACCAGTATCGACATCTCGTTGTGGAAATCCTTGTCCGAGATGGGGCAAATGTCGAAATACTCAGCCGGAACAGTTATGTTTTTGTCCTCCATAAGAATGTGGTTAAATAGAATTATTATTACGTATCCAAAGTTATGCAAAAAAACTTGTCTCGCCCAATTTTTTCAGCAATAATAACCCCATTGGCTGCCATTTGTCCCGCCAAAAACCGCAAAAATCACACACCTTACCACACCGCAACACTATTTCACACCTCACCCGTAAAATTTGCATTATAGTTACTTGATGCAATTTGTGAAAGCAACGAAACCATAATCATCTTGCAATCCATTGGCTGATGGCCATTATGATAATAAGAATGAGTGCAATAAGCCCGATATACCTATTGGTCATAATTTCACTACTAACGTTTTCTGTTGCAGAATCAATTTTACTCTTGATGTCATTTGAAGTTTGTTCAAGTTTGCTTTTGACGTTGCCTAGTAGCCTTGTGCTGTAGTCATTAAGTTCCTTGATTCGGTCTAATTTATTGTGTGTGGCAGTGTGATTGCTCAAACTTTCATCCGTCAATGATTGGATGGCTTGGTCGATATGGTCTAATGCCTTGCCATGTCCTTTTTGTGACGACGAAAATTCTTGCTGTAAAACATTTACAGATGCTTCAATCTGGGCTATGCTGTTTAAAATAGTTTCGATACTGTTTATAAATGTGCCTGCCTCTTTAATTGCATTATCAAACACCTCTATGTCATGTGACATAATATTAAGGTCTGATTGCAACTGTTG
>CALBLR010000081.1 GCA_937896015.1 uncultured Prevotellaceae bacterium
CCTCCGGTCCATTCTCGCCATCGAGGTTCTCAATCATTTTCGGACTTTCAAACAATATGAGCAGCTGGCTCAGGTCAAGGGGCCATGAGTCGATGTGCGGGTCGATGCTGAAGTCGGCAGCGGCACCCAGCAGGAAGGCCTCGCTCTGCTCATAGTTAGAGCGGGCTTTGAGGAATTTGTCGCAGGCGTCGTTCACCATCTCCTGCGTCACGCTGTTGGTCTTTGATGCGGCGCGCATCTGCTGCAATGCTTCATACAGTTGGTTGGTGCTGTCGGCAAGTTCCTTGTAGGTGTAGTTGATGTTGCCGTCCACGTTCTGCGCAAGCACATCCTGCAGCAATTTGTCGCCTTCGCTAAGTGTTGTGCCTCCGTTGTTGGGCTCGTCCTTGCTGTCGCTGCATGAGGCAAGGCCCAGAGTGAAGATGGCTGCCAGTGCCATCACAGTGAGTTTTAATGTCTTCATTTCCTTATTTTGTTTTTTAGTGAGTTTTTTCTGATGTGTGATTTATTTGAAGAATCCCTGGTAGGCGATGCCTATCGAAATCGACGGCTCGTCGTTGTACTGCGTCTTCAGGAAACGCTTGGAGTATTCAGCCTTGACCACAATTTGCGGAATCGGGAAGTAGTTCAGACCCACAGCCATGCGGTGGCGCTGTGTGTAGGGGTATTCCGGCTCTTTGTCCTTGTCGGGGATGTAGCTGTTGTAGTACTCATAGCGGCCAAACAAATACATCTTCTGGTGGCGGGCGCGCGTCTGCGCTATCTGCGAGAAGAAGTCGTATCCGGCCTCAACGCCTGTGGCGATGGCCGCCTTGCCCACGTGGTCTTGCGAGAACGGGCTGGTCTTCGACTGGCGGCCCGGCAGGGCGTAGACCTCAACGGCGTCGCCCAGATGTCCGTAGGTCACCTGGCCGCGCACTATGGTGTTGTGGGCGTTGTAGGTGAAGTCGAAACTGCCTATCGTCACTGCGCCCTTCAGGCGGCTGGCCTTGCCGTTGGCGTCGCGGCCCAGTGTGTTGTCGATGCTGTGGCCGTAGTAGCCGCTCACACCCAGGCGCAGGCCGGGCACCGAGTAGTTGTCGATGCGCAGAGCGCCGGCATATTTGTTGGCCACTTTGAATTCAAACGCCGAGTGCGCTCCCTTCTGAATCCAGTAGTCGCGCGAGAAGTTCATGGCGTCGAGGCCCGGAAGGAATTGCAGCTGGTATTTCCAGTGCTTGGTGCGGCCCCACAGGCTCACGCCCGTCTCGTGCCACGTGCTGGGCAGAATGGTGTTCTCGCCCTCGGGGCGGTACACGGTGAAGAAGTTCAGAGGCTCGTGCGCGCTGTTGTTCAGCCCCACGGGCACCACGATGTGGCCGGCGCGTATGTTGAGCCAAGGCTTTATGGTCTTCTCAAGCCAGAATTGC
>CALBLR010000082.1 GCA_937896015.1 uncultured Prevotellaceae bacterium
AACTCAAACGGTTCGAGCACCACGTTTTTGGTGCCGTCAAAGGCTGCGGCCATCTTTTTGCTAACGCCTGGCGACCAGGTGTAGCAGCCAAAGCAGCCAATGGCGTGGCGCTGCATGGCGCGGTTCTGAAGGGCTTCGATTAGTGCTGCTATGGGCGGAAATATGGCTGCATTGTAGGTGGGGCTGCCCAATATCAGTGTGCCATAGGTGCAGATGTCGCGCAGCACGGCCGACTTGTCGGCCGTGCAAAGGTTGTGCATCACCACGGGGCCTACGCCTTCTTTTGCCAGCTCATGAGCCATGGCCTGTGCCATTTGCTGCGTGCTGCCGTGCATCGAGCCGTAGGCAATCACCACACCGGGCTTGGTGTCCCCGTTGGCCAGCTGCATATAGCGTTCAACGGTCTGGCCGGCATATTTTGTCCACACGGGACCGTGAGTCGGGCAAATGGCCTTTATGTCGAGTGACGACAGCTTTTTGGCGGCATTCTTCACTGGAATGCCATATTTTGCCACAATGCAGGCGTAATAGCGTGTCATCTCGTTCCAATAGCTGTCAAGACACAGTTGCGTGTCGAGCAGCGCGCCGTTGAGCGCACCGAAGCAGCCGAAGGCATCGCCCGAAAACAGGATGCCGTCACTGCCCTCGAATGTCATCATTGTTTCGGGCCAGTGAAGCATGGGGGTGAGGAGGAAACTGAGCGATGTGCCGCCCAGCGGCAGTGTGTCGCCGTCGGCCACCACCTTCACGCCGCTGTCGATGCCGTAAAAGCCCTTCAGCATCTGCGCCGTTTTGGCATTGCCCACAATCTCGATGCCGGGATAGTGGGCCTTGATGAGGCTTATCGAGCCTGAATGGTCGGGCTCCATGTGGTTCACCACCAGATAGTCGATGCAGCGGTCGCCTATTCGGTCCTTTATATTGGTCAGAAAAGAGGCGAAGCAGCCGGCGTCAACGGTGTCGATCAGGGCCACCTTGTCGCCTCCGTCCACAAGATATGAGTTGTATGATGCGCCATTTGGCAGTGTCCAAAGGCCTTCAAACAAGGTGGTTGTGTGGTCGTCGACGCCCACATAGCTCACTTTATCGCTGATTTTGTAAATATCCATGATTGCAATTATGTTTAGTCCATTCTGTTTTTATAGTCGCTGAATGTGAATTTGCGCAGCAGCTCCACTGTGTCGTCGCTGTGCTGCATCAGCAGCGACGGGTGCTGAATGCCGTTGAACATGTGTGTCTTAACCGTGGTGTAGTGGTTCATGTCCTCAAACGTGAGTCGGTCGCCCACACGCAGCTCCCGGCCAAACGACCAGTCGCCTATGAAGTCGCCGCTCAGGCACGAGTTGCCGCCAATGCGGTAGGTTGGTTTGCTCCTGTCCACCTCGGGCAGTGCCTCGGTGATGGTGGGCTTATAGGGCATCTCAAGGCAGTCGGGCATGTGGCAGGCAAATGAGGCGTCGATTATGGCCGTCTTTATGCCGCTGTTTTCCACCACATCGACAACTGTTGAAATCAAGTCGCCTGTGCGCCAGCAAAATGCGCTGCCTGGCTCAAGTATCACTTTAAGGTTGGGATACTCTTTTCGAAAGCGCTTAATTAGGCCTATGAGGTGCCCGGTGTCGTAGCCCTCACGCGTCATCAGGTGGCCGCCGCCCATATTGATCCACTTGAGTTGCGGCAAGAATTTGCCAAATTGCTCCACCACCGAGTTAAGCACCTTTTCAAGGTCGAATGACGTGGACTCGCACAGTGCGTGAAAGTGGAAGCCCTCTATGCCGTCGGGCAGAGAAGCCAGCTTGCTGGCCGTTACGCCAAACCGCGATCCGGGTGCGCATGGGTTGTAGATGTCGGTGTCGACCACCGAGCACATGGGGTTGATGCGCAAGCCGCAACTCACGGGCTCGCTTGTGTGCGCCTCGTTGTACTGCCTCACCAGCGGCACAAAGCGCTCGGCCTGCTCCACTGAGTTGAATGTGATGTGTGAGCTGCCTTCGATAAACCGGCCGATGGTGGCGTCGGTGTACACTGGGCAATAGCTGTGAGCCTTGTGGTGAAGTTCCTCGATTGCCAGCTGCATCTCGTTGAGCGAACTGGCAGTGGACTGAATGCCATACTCCCTGAATATGGGGAACGTGCGCCACAGCGCATTGGCCTTAAAAGCCATTATTATTTTTGCGCCGCTTTCGCGCATTACACGCGTAATGAGGTCGAGATTGCGTCGCAGTTTGTCCTCATACACGATGTAGTATGGTGTTTGCAGTGTTTCGTTCATTTTATGGGTCTATAATATTTCAAACTTGGCAAACTTCAGCAGCAGTGTGCGCTGGTCGGCGTTGCTGAAGTTCACTGTCATTTTAGGGTCGGCCCCCGATGTGTCGATGTGCATAATGATGCCTTCGCCAAAGCGGTTGTGCCTGATGCGCATGCCTGTGCTCACCTCATCAACGCTGTGTAGTGTGAACGCCGAGCCCGGTGCCGATGGGGTGGGCCGTGCCTGTGACACTGGCTTCATGTTAGCTGCCGGCACAGATTTTGGGGCTGCGGCTTTGCCGTCGAACACATTGCGCTCGGCACCGAAATCAAGGCTGCTGCTTTCTCGGCGCT
>CALBLR010000083.1 GCA_937896015.1 uncultured Prevotellaceae bacterium
CACCGCCTCAACCGCCGGCGCATTGTCGCCCTGCACCTCAACGGCCGCCAGGCTCACCGTCTGCTCACTGCCACTGTGCGAGCAGCAGCCCAGCGTCAGCGCCATTGCCACAATCAAAATCAACTTCATAATGCGTGTCATGGTGCAAAGATAGTGCAATTCACCCATATTCCACACGCCAAGACACACATGATGACCCGCGGCCCTATTCAGCCGGCTCGCCATAGAATTGCTTGATGCATTCATATGCGCCCCAGCAGTAGGCTTGCAGCCATTCCTCATTCCAGGGCTTCACAGTGCCACTGGCCAAGTCGATGCTTTCACACAGCTGCTCCACCATGTAGTCGATGGTGTCTTTCCGGTCGTCCTCCGAAAGCCACGCGATGTCGTAGTCCTCATATTCCTCAAGCGTGTAGTCCTCGTGGAAGAAGCGCATGGCGCGAAACAGATATTCATCGCGCCCGGCCAGTTTCCGTCTCCATTCCTCGCTGCTGTCGACCAGGCGGTTAAGCCAGCATTCACCCGACTCGTAGATTACCGTGCGCAGACTTATGCTTATGCCGCACTGCTCCATATATAGGTGCGTGATGTGCCGCAGCGCTTCCAGCGGCGGCATTGATTTGCCCTTTCGGGCATAGTCCTTAATAATGCTGATGTACTTCATTTCGTTGTGCTCATGTATCTTTTTGGGGTTATAATACGGCAAAGATAATCATTTTCAGCAACAAGCGGGCAGAAACCAGCCGCATTTCCATTCCCCGCATTGGCTGGGCAATCAGTTTCCTGTGAAAAATAAACTACACATCATTGCCATAAGGATACATGCCCCCACATGCACCACATATAATAAGTTCATGCCATTGATTTTTTTATGATTTTGCGCATTTTTAATGGATGAAGCGCTGGGGCGGGAGTAAAAAGTGGGGAAAAGGTGATGCGGTTTGAAATAAAAGAATTACTTTTGCAATGCGATTACTTTTTATTAACAACTAAAATCTTACAAGAAATGGCATACGTAATTAATGACAACTGTGTGGCTTGTGGCACTTGCCAGTCGGTTTGCCCTACAGGCGCAATCAGCGAAGGTGACATCTACAGCATCGATCCCGATGTGTGCATCAGCTGCGGCTCGTGCGCCGAGGCTTGCCCCAACGAGGCTATCACCGAAGGCTAAAGTCCAAGCGCTACACACACGCAAGGCACAAGTCGGCCTCCCCAACGTGCGGGATGGCCGGCTTTCTTTATTTTTATATCCACAGCTTGCGACTGGGCTGTGGCAATTGTGGCCGATTGCACCTTTTTTTGTAACTTTGCCGCCAGGGGCGGTGGCGCGGCCTGATGTGTGCGCCGCACCACTCCGCATTTACTCACTGAAAAAAGAAATTAGGATTAAATGAAAGCTCAAATTCTGTTGGCCGCCACGGCTGTGATGGCGCTGGGCGCCTGCCG
>CALBLR010000084.1 GCA_937896015.1 uncultured Prevotellaceae bacterium
ATGGCCACCCCCATCAACCGGAGCATTTCGATAGTTGATGATTTGCGGGCAATTTGGCAAATTTGCCGCTACATACGCAAGCACCGCATTGGCATTGTGGTTGGCCACTCGCCCAAAGGCGGATTGCTGGCTATGATAGCCGCATGGCTGTGCCGCGTGCCTCTGCGGGTTTATTTCAGGCACGGCATAGTGTATGAAACAGCACACGGCCTGCTGCGGCAAGTGCTGATAAACTGCGACAGATTGACCTCGCTGTGTGCCAACAAAATTGTGTGCGTCAGTCAGTCGGTGTGCGAGCGCAGCATTGCCGACCACCTGAACAATAGACACAAGCAGTTGACCTTGGGTGCAGGCACCTGCACAGGCATTGATACCACAGGAAAATTCAATCCCGACAACATCGATGATAATAAACTGAACAAAATGCGCGAAAAATGGGGGCTGACAGCCAGCGACTGGGTTATAGGCTACACCGGGCGTATGGTGAAAGACAAAGGCATTCCCGAACTTGTGACGGCATTTGAGTACATAAAAAAAGCATTTCCAAAAGTGAAGCTATTGCTAATGGGGCCGCTTGACCCGCGCGATGTGCTGCCACCGCACATTGAGCAGCGCATTAAAAGTGGTGGCGGAATTGTGTGGACCGACTTTATTGATGAAGACCAAGAATACTTCTACGCAATGATGAATGTTTATGTGCTGGCCTCTTATCGTGAGGGTTTCCCAATCGGAGCACTTGAGGCGCAATCGATGGGAGTGCCGGCGATTACAACCCGGTCAACAGGCTGCCGCGATGCCATTGTAGCCGGCAAGACCGGCCAATTTGTGGGAATCAACAGCAAAGACATTGGCAATGCGCTAACCGACTTTATTGAACACGGCCTGGACAAAAAATATAGCACATACGCCAGAAAATGGGTGGTCGACAACTTTGATCACAGCCAAATATGGCGTCATTTAGACAACCTGTATCGAGCAGACTAACCATACTATGATATTTAAATACGCAATTCTACTGATCCTGCTATTTGCTGCAGAAGTAGCATATTTTAGCATAGCCGAAAAGCGCGGAATCGTGGATAAGCCCAACGACAGATCATCGCACACAAATGTCACTTTGCGTGGCGGCGGCATAATATTCCTGATAGGAATTTGGCTTTACAGCATAGCCTCCGGATTCCAGTATCCATGGTTTGTTGCTGGCCTAACCCTGGCAGCAGGGTTCAGTTTTATTGACGACATTCACTCTCTGCCCGACTCCACAAGGCTGATTGCACAGTTGCTGGCAGCCATATTAATGCTTTACCAAATTGGATTGCCACACTGGTGGATAGCGCCTTTGGCCTTGATAGTAATTGCCGGCGCGGCCAATGTGATAAACTTCATGGACGGAATCAATGGCATCACTGGTGCTTACTCAATTGCTGTGTTAATCCCATTGGCCATAGCGAATCAGCAGTATTGTTTTGTCGACCAGGGCATGATAGTAACTGCAGCCCTTGCATCAGCCGTATTCTGCCTGTTCAACCTTAGGCCAAAGGGGAAAGCGAGGTGCTTTGCTGGAGATGTCGGATCTATTGGCATTGCATTCATAATGCTGTTTTTCATCGGACGGCTGATGGTCAGCACTCTCGATCCGACTTGGCTGATACTGCTTATAGTGTATGGCGCTGATGGATGCTTAACAATTGTGCATCGCATTATGCTTCACGAGAATTTAGGAACGGCACACCGCAAACACGCCTACCAAATCATGGCCAACGAGCTACAACTGGAGCACGTAAAAATTGCTCTGTTATATGCAGGAGTGCAACTATGCATTTCTATTGGTTTTATTTTTCTTTGTCCAAACAGCTCTATTTGCCATTGGATTTATCTATTGTGCGTTATGACCTTGCTGACTGTGGCATATGCAGCATTTATGAAGAAGTACTACCATATGCATGAAAAATATTTAGCTTCACTGAATCATTAGCCAAAAGATAGCATAATCTGGTGGAGGGGACTGGAGACCGGGGTGGAGACGTCCCGGTCTCTTTGTTTGGTGGAAATAGGCGGGGAGGGTTTAAGGAAATTTAACGCGGCGGGAAGGCGGTGACAGGGCGATTGCGCGCCGTGTTAGTGAATTTATTGCTAAATTTGCGCAATGTTTTTCGAGCGGCGCAGCCTCTGCGGCGGCAAAGCCCGGCAACCTGCAGCACTTTGCGCTCCGGGCGGGCGTTGATGGCTCACATATGGTCACGGGCATTCGGTCACATTTGCGTGGACGGCAGCTCTTGAAACAGTTTTTTTGTTGAACTCACAACACACCAAGATATATGAAGTCGGACAGCGTAGTAATTATTCCCACATATAACGAGAAGGAGAACATCAGCAACATCATCCATGCGGTGCTGGGGCTTGAGGGGCACCAGTTTGACGTGCTTGTGATTGACGACAACAGCAAGGACGGCACTGGCGCGATTGTCAACGGGCTGATTGCCGAGATTCCGGGACGCATCAACATCATCAAGCGCCCCGGCAAACTGGGACTGGGCACTGCCTACATCACTGGCTTTAAGTGGGCCCTGCAGCAGGGCTACGACTTCATCATTGAGATGGACGCCGACTTCTCGCACCCGCCCAAGGACCTGATTCCGATGCAGCGCGCATGCGCCAGCGAAGGCGCCGACGTGGCTGTTGGCTCGCGCTATGTGACCGGTGTGAATGTGGTGAACTGGCCCATGGGGCGCGTGCTGATGAGCTATTACGCCTCGGCCTATGTGCGCCTGGTGACGGGCATGCATGTGCACGACACCACCGCAGGCTTTGTGTGCTACCGCCGCGAGGTGCTTGAGGCCATCGATCTCGACAAAATAGAGTTTAAGGGCTATGCCTTCCAGATTGAGATGAAATTCACCGCCTACAAGATGGGCTTCACCATCAAGGAGGTGCCGATCATATTTGTAAACCGTGTGCTGGGCACGAGCAAGATGAACTCGAGCATATTCGGCGAGGCGCTGTTTGGCGTAATCAAGCTGAGGCTGGAGTCGTGGTTCAACAAGAAGCGCTTTGTGCGCTGCCGATGTAGTGGCAGCACAAAGGGCTGAAACTAATACCTACCCAATTCCACTCCTACATTCCAACTCCGCGTCGCTACCGTGGCGCGGCACAGCCGCCCCACCCCGCAGTGGCGGGCGCGGAGGATGGTCTGCACCCATGCTTTTCCCAAAACGAATAATATCTGGCTTCTAAATAAAACTGGTTTATGGAACTGATCTACAACGGCATTATAGTGAACGACGGCTCAGCGGCCAAGGGATATGTGGCAATCGGCGACGACGGACTGATAGCCGAAGTGGGTCGCGGTGACCCCAACGGACAACTGCTGCTCAAAGCCGACACCGCTACCGACGTGAACGGAGCCTGGGTGATGCCCGGCGTTATCGACGAGCATGTGCACTTCCGCGATCCGGGCCTCACCCAAAAGGCCGACATCGAGAGCGAGAGCCGCGCGGCAGTGGCTGGCGGCGTGACGAGCTACATGGACATGCCCAACGTGGTGCCACCCACGGTGACGCTCGACCGCCTTGAGACCAAGATGCAGAGGGCGGCCCGCCTGTCGCGCGCCAACTACAGCTTCTACATCGGCGCCACCAACGACAACATCGACGTGCTGCGCCAGGCCGACTACTCACGCGTGTGCGGCATCAAGGCGTTTCTGGGCAAGAGCACGGGAGGAATGCTGCTCAGCGACCCTCAGGCCATGCGCAAGGTGTTTGCCTCCGAAGGCCCGATAGTGGCCATCCACAGCGAAGACGAGGACGTGATTAACCGCAACCGCGCGCGCCTGGTGGCCGAGCACGACGGAGCCGCCGACCTGCCACTGGAGCTGCACCCCGCCATTCGCAGCACCGAGGCATGCGTGGCGAGCACAAAAGCGGCGGTGGCGCTGGCGCGCGAACTTGGCACCCGCCTGCACATAATGCACATAAGCACGGCGGCCGAGCTCCAGCTGCTCGACCACGGACACGACCTCGCGCACAAGCGCATCACGGCCGAGGCGGTGGTGGCCCACCTGCTGTTTGCCGACTTCGACTACGCCCGGCTGGGCAGCCGCATCAAGTGCAACCCGGCGGTGAAGACCGCCACCGACCGCGATGCCCTGCGCCGCGCCGTGGCCAGCGGCCTCATCGACACCATTGGCACCGACCATGCGCCACACTTGCTGGCCGACAAGCAGGGCGGCTGTCTAAAGGCCGCCTCGGGCATGCCTATGGTGCAATTCTCGCTGGTGGCCATGCTCGAGCTGGCTCAGCACGGCGTGCTTGGCGTGGAGCAGGTGGCGAGGCGCATGTGCCACGCACCGGCCGACCTCTACCGCATTGACCGCCGTGGCTATCTGCGCAAGGGCTATTATGCCGACATTGCCGTAGTCGGCAAGCTCGACATGCCGCACACCATAAGCGACGCCGACGTGGTGTCGAAGTGCGGCTGGACACCTCTCACCGGCATGCAGGTGCATCACCGCGTGGAGCGCACCTACGTGAACGGCCGCCTGGCCTACAGCACCGAAGGCGGCATTGCCGACGACGTGCGCGGCAGCGAACTTAGATTCAACATTTAATTCTTTATGGGAAATGGTCGGTCACATTCCACCTCCAAGAAGAAAAGCAATATTCGTTCTACAACTAAAAAAACGCAAAGCATTATGAAAACATTCAGCACAGTCACAGAACTGATTGGCAGCACTCCGCTGCTCGAAGTGCAGAACATTGAGCAGGCCAAGGGCCTCAAAGCCCGCCTGCTGGTGAAACTTGAGTATTTCAACCCCGGCGGCAGCGTGAAAGACCGCGTGGCACTGGCCATGGTGGAGGCTGCCGAGCGCAGCGGTGCCCTGAAGCCTGGCGGCACCATAATTGAGCCCACCAGCGGCAACACGGGAGTGGGTCTGGCCATGGTGGCCGCAGCTCGTGGCTACAAGGCAATCATAGTGATGCCCGAGACAATGAGCGAGGAGCGCCGCCGCCTGATTGCGGCCTACGGCGCGCAGCTGGTGCTCACCCCAGGCAGCGAGGGCATGAAGGGAGCCATCGCCAAGGCCCAGCAGCTGCTTGAGGCCACTCCGGGCGCCATCATTCCGCAGCAGTTTGAGAACCCGGCCAACCCGCAGGTGCACTACCTCACCACCGGACCCGAGATTTGGCGCGACACCGACGGCGCAGTCGACATTTTGGTGGCTGGCGTGGGCACCGGCGGCACACTGAGCGGTGCCGCACATGCCCTAAAGGAGCACAAACCCAGCGTCAAGGCCTATGCAGTGGAGCCCGCAAGTTCGCCCGTGCTGGCCGGCGGCAAGCCGGGTGCGCACAAAATTCAGGGCATCGGCGCAGGCTTTGTGCCTAAGAACTACGATGCCTCGATGGCCGACGGCATAATCGAGGTGAGCAACGACGACGCATTCGCCAGCGCGCGCCTGATGGCACACAGCCAGGGCGTGCTGGTGGGCATTTCGAGCGGCGCGGCTCTGCACGCCGCCATCGAGCTGGCCCGCAAGCCCGAAAATGAGGGCAAGACCATTGTGGCCGTGATGCCCGACACCGGCGAGCGCTACCTCAGCACCCAGCTGTTTGAAAAGTAACCCGTAGCAGACGACACTATCCGGCAGGCGGAAATGTGGCAGCAACGCACGCTGCCCTTTTCCGCCTGCCGTTGCGTTTACGCCATTCAAAAATTTCTACCGGTCACACAGACATTCACAGATTTTTTAATTGATGAGTTCAAGCACTTGCAGCACAAAAAATCTGTGTGAATCCGTGTAAATCTGTGGGAGACCCGCTAAGCGCATTGTCATTTGACAATCTTGCAAAAAAATCTGCGGGAGGAGGCAGGGGTCAGAACATCACATCGTATTTTTTGAGGATCATCACGGGGTCGTAGCTGAGCTTGCTCTGGCGCAGGCCATCGTCGCCGGCGTCGTCTTCGCGGTTGATGTATTCCACCTGCGGATATTTCGCCACTATGCTGGCTGCGAAGTCGCGGCAAAGCACCTCGTTGACGCCACTGTAGTCGTTGTGCAGCGACTTCTCGATGTGGTCAAGCATCACGTTGCCTATCACCTCGCCCATGGTGAAGCCCAATGCCTCGCCGTCGAGCATGATGCACATCGACTCAAACGGGTAGTCGGCCATGTTGCGCAGCACGTGCCACACCTGTGCGCGCT
>CALBLR010000085.1 GCA_937896015.1 uncultured Prevotellaceae bacterium
GGTAACATTACAAGCGGTAAGGCTATCGACACATTCAAAGAATATTTTTTTGACAAAGCAATTATTCATGTCAACAATGCAGACACCTACGACAACTTCTGCAACCTAATGGAGGCCGTGCTTGCCTACCACCGCTTCTATGGCGGCAAATAAATCATTATCAACACCCAAAAAACAAAACTCACTATGAAACTTATAAAGAAAATAAAGGTAACAGGAACTATAGAGTTATTAACTGGTCTGCATATTGGCGCAAGCAACGACTCAATGCAGATTGGCGGATACGACAGCGTGGTGGTGCGCAATCCGCTTGACAACCGCCCTTACATTCCCGGAAGTTCACTCAAGGGCAAGCTCCGCTCACTCATTGAAATCAGTGATGGCACGGTAAGCGACAATGGCGATGTGACCAGCAAAATTGATACCGATTCTGTAGCCCTGTTTGGCAATTCATCGGACGCAAAAGACAAAACAAACTATATGTGCCATGCGTCTCGCCTTATTGTGCGCGATGCTGAAATGATCAATGTTGATGAATTTGACAAAGACAATGTACCACTCACAGAGGGTAAAACTGAGGCCTCGATTAACAGAATCACATCAAAGGCTATGCCCCGCACGTTCGAGCGTGTGCCGCGTGGTGCAAAATTCGGTCTGAACATGATTATCAATGTGATGGACTTCAGTGAAGACATTAATAAGGTGAATTCTGACACTAAAATCTCTCCAGACAAAAAGGCGCAAATTTTGTCTTCCTTTGCAAAGCAAAGCGAGGCCAATTTGAAAGCCATTCTCGATCGTGCCTTCAAACTCCTTGCCGATGACTATCTGGGCGGCCAAGGCTCGCGTGGCTATGGTGAGGTTAAAATTTCGCTTGATAAAGAGTTGGAGCAATTATAGCGGCTTATGGCAACGTTTCAATTAGTTAAATTCACCCATATGTCGCCTATGCACATAGGCTTGGGGCGCGACAGCTATGATGTGGCTGCCCCGGCCCTGCATAGCGACACCATCATCGCCGCCCTCGCCGCCCTCAAGGCGCAGAGCGGCAATGCCCACGGCATCGATGAACTGATGAGGCAGGTGGCTGTGAGCTCGGCTTTTCCCTATGCCGGCGACGAGTTGTTTCTGCCCAAGCCGTGCGGACGGCTGCCCGTGAGCAAGCAGAGTGAGGAGCAATACCGCAAGCGGCTGAAGAAAGTGCGCTTCGTGTCGCGCACGCTGTGGCAGAGCCTTGTGGCTGGTGACCCGATTGATGTCGAAGAGAAGCAACTTTACGGCCAGTTTCTGCTGCAAACGCCTGCCGACTCTTTTACCGCCCCCATGGTGCACGCCACAAGGCAGCGTGTGCAGGTGGGCGCTGAGGGCGACGCCGCCGAGCCGTTCACCTTCGACTGGACCTTTTTCCGCCCCGGCTGCGGACTCTACTGTCTGCTCAGCTGCCCCGACGAATTGCTCGGCGAAGTCAAGAGCCTGTTTGCCCTGCTTGGCGAGGAGGGCATAGGTTCTGACCGCACTGTGGGTGGAGGCCACTTCGAGGTGGAGTTCGGCACTGTTGACCTCAAGGATGTGGCTGGCGCCAACGCCACCATGCTGCTGTCGATGTGTCTGCCCTCCGAGGACGACCTGAAAAATGTTGATTTGGAGGCTTCTCGCTTTGAACTTGTGCAGCGCGGCGGCTTTATGGCCGGCAGCAGCGTTGACGGCTACCGCCATCTGCGCAAAAAGTCGATAATGATGTTTGCCCCCGGTGCCGTGCTTAGCGGCGTTCACACGCTGAGTGGCAAGGTGGCTGATTTGCGCCCCGATGCCACAGATGGCGAGGTGCACCCCGTGTACCGCGGCGGCCGCCCGATATGTTTCCCCATTAAAACCAATGAGCAATGAAAGCCATAGTAGAAATATTACCGTTATACAATGATAATGCCTTTCACGTGGGTGACGGTGAAAAAATAAAGTTGGGCATTGATGCGATAAAGGAGGGCAAAAAAGTTTACGTTCTCGATTTTGACAAATTTGTTGAAAAAGTGCATCTTTTCAAAAGTAAAAATGTAATTGATCCACAGGTTTTCAAGCAGTATAAGAATTCGATGCAGAATGGGAATGTCAGGAACCTATTGCGTAATATTAACTTTTCAACAGTTTCGAGTAGGATCGTTAGAACATGGAATACTATAAGTATGCAGGAAGTTCAGACGCAAATACGAGATGCAAAGGGACTGCCGTATCTGCCTGGTAGCTCAATAAAAGGCGCTATAAGAACTGCGGTATTAGCCCAACTCGCAATAGCGAACAGATCGCAATTGGGGACAGCCCATGCCGAATTAGGCTTTGAACGGAAAATGTTTCAAATAAGTTCTGCAAATAAAGTGGACGACTATTTCAGGTTTGTGCGTGTCTCGGATGCTTATTTCAATCCAAAAGATGTGAAAATAGTTCAAATGAGAGGTCTCAACGATCCAAAGCATCCCATAAGAAACGCACTTGAGGTAATAGCTCCTGGAGAAAATTCTGTTTCAGAGTTTAACTTGTCTGTAGATGAGAAAAAACTGTATTTAGTTTGCGCTGGAAATATTCCAAAGCGGTTAGGCTTTTTGTTTTCTCCGAGAAGTTTGTTTACAGCGGTTAATGACTATACAACACGACAACTTAAAAGAGATTCTCAATATATGCAAGTCGTTGCAGCAGATGATCCTGACATTGATGACTATGTGGCCGCTATCGAATATGTGTTAGACGATTGCAATGATTGTGGCCCTGGTGAATGCATACTGCGCGTAGGTATGGGAATAGGCAAGGAATTCACTACAGGCTTGTGGGCTAAATATGCCCAAGGCTCTAATCCTGCAACGTCGCGCTCCTACTATGAGTGTGATGGTGAAATAAGATTGCTGGGGTTTGTGAAGCTGCGCATCAAGTCGGTGAAGCAGGAGGGGTAGCGTGATATGTTCTACAACGTAAGCAATCATCCGTCGGCGGGGTGGGGTGGCCGTCAGGTGGCCGCCGCCCGCGCCCTTGGCGGCGAGATAGCCGATGTGCCGTTTCCAGCCGTCGACCCCACGCTCACCGCCACTCAGGTGGGTGCGCTTGCCAGCGAGTTTGCCGCCAGCCTCATTCCGCGGCTCAAGTCAGGTGATGTGGTGCACGTGATGGGCGAGCTGTGCATGGTCTACGCCCTTGTGGGGCTGCTGCGTGCGCACGGCGTGCGCTGCGTGGCCAGCACCACCGCGCGCCAGGCCGTGGAGATGCCCGACGGCTCCAAACTGTCGCATTTCCGCTTTGTGGCCTTCCGCGACTACCTGTAGACTTCCGCCACATTCATGCATGTAGCAAAGGCGGCATTAGCGTGAACCACTGCTAATGCCGCCTTTGTGCAGTCTGTGTGGCATGATCAGTAGCTGTAGAAGAAGTCTTCCACCACATGCACGCGCTTGCGCGCACGCGTCAGTGCCGTGTACAGCCACTGATATTTTCCCTTGGTGGGGTTGAGCGTGATGTTGCGCGGCGTGGCCAGCATCACCTCGTCCCATTCGCCGCCCTGCGACTTCTGGCACGTCACCGCATAGCCCCAGTTGCAGCGCAGCGCGTTCATAAACGGGTCGCTCTGCATCCGCTCCATAAACTCATAGTTGTCTTTGTCAATGCCCTTGTCATTCATGCGCACAATGAAGTCGCGGAACAGTGCCGACTGCTGCTGCTTGCTCAGGTTGGGCGCCGACTGCATCAGCACATCCTCGATGAGCCACGTTTCGTGTGTCACACCAGTGCTCACGTCTTTCCCCTTCACCTT
>CALBLR010000086.1 GCA_937896015.1 uncultured Prevotellaceae bacterium
CCGCCCGCCACAGCGGCATTGCCACATCAATCGCAGGCATAGAGCATGGCTTTGCCGACGAGTATGGCTTGCTGAGCCGATGCGACGTGATGCTCACCATGGACTCGGCCAACATGCACCTGGCCTCGCTTGTGGGCCTGCCCGCAGTGAGCGTGTGGGGCGCCACCCACCCATGGTGCGGCTTCATGGGCTGGAATCAGAGCGAGGGCGACGCCGTGCAGCTCGATCTGCCGTGCCGCCCCTGCTCGGTGTTTGGCCAAAAGCCGTGCCGCCTCGGCGACTACCGCTGCCTCACGGGCATCGACCCCCACACGGTGGTGCAGCGTGTGACTAAAGTAATGCAACTAAAAAAATGAAAAAGAAGATTCTGATAACCGGCGCCGGAGGCTTCATAGGCGGCTATCTTGTGGCCGAGGCTCTGAAGCGCGGCTACGATACGTGGGCCGCCGTGCGAAGCACCACCAGCCGCGAGTTTCTCACCGACGAGCGCATCCGCTTCATCGAGCTCGACTTCACCAGTCACGACGCGCTCAAGCAAGCCATTCAGGCCGCCGTGGAGCAGAATGGCAAGTGGGACTATGTGGTGCACAACCTTGGTGCCACCAAGGCTGCCAACTATATGGACTTCGACCGCATCAACTGCGGCTACATGCGCCTGCTGCTGCAGGTGCTCACCGAGACCGGCGCCGTGCCCGAGGTGTTCCTGCTGATGAGCAGCCTAAGCGTGATGGGGCAGGGCGACGACAAGCACTACACCCCGTTCCGCTCCACCGACATCCCCAATCCCAACACGCGCTACGGCGTGTCGAAGCTCAAGGCCGAGACCTACCTGCAGATGCAGAGCCAGGTGCCTTACACCATATTCCGCTGCACGGGCGTGTATGGCCCCCACGAGCGCGACTACTACCTGATGATGAAAAGCATAAAGATGGGGTTTGACTTCAGTGTGGGCTTCAAGCGGCAGATGCTCACATTCATCTATGTGAAAGACCTTGCTTGCGCCGTGATGGATGCGCTTGAGCGCGGCCCGCTGCGCCGGGCCTATTTCATAAGCGAGGAGCGCAGCTACACGCAGCGCGAGTTCCGCGCCATTGTGGCCCGAGAGCTGCACAAGCGGCTGGTGCTGCCCGTGGTGTGCCCGCTGTGGCTGGTGCGCATAGTGTGCTTCGTGGTGGGCTGGTGGAGCAAGATGCGGCTAAAGACGAGCACCCTCAACAGCGACAAATATAAGATTCTGCGCCAGCGCAACTGGCTGTGCGACGTCAGCGATGCCAAGCGCGACTTCGGTTTCAGCCCCCGCTATTCGCTTGAACAGGGCGTGCACGAAGCCATTGAGTGGTATCGCCAGGCTGGCTGGCTATAGCACGCCGCCTTGAGCCAGCAGCTGCTGCAGCACGCGCGCCGTGGCCGTGGTCTGCTCCGCTGTCTCGATGTTGGTGGAGTCGAACCTGAGCTGAGCCTTGCCGTAATACTGCTCGCGCTCGGCCAGTGCCTTTTTCACGGTGGCCAGCACCTCATCATCGCTGAGGTTGGCAATGAGCGGGCGGTTGTGCCGCTGTCCAGGCAGGCACAGGCGCAGGGCCAGGCGCTCGGCCGACGTCTGAAGCCATATGGTGAGTCCGCTGCGGTTCATTATGTCCATGTTGTCGAAGTGGCACGGGGTGCCGCCGCCAGTTGATATCACCGTGCCCCTGCGGCCGGCCACCTCGGTCAGCGCCTCGCGCTCAAGCTGGCGGTATCGGCTTTCGCCCATGCGGGCAAACAGGTCGGTGATGGTGGTTTCATACTTTTCCTCAATGTATTCGTCGAGGTCGAGAAAGTCCATGCCTGCCTCTGCTGCCAGGGCGCGTCCCAGTGTGGTCTTGCCGCAACCCATGTATCCAATCAAAAATATAGTGTTCATGCGAAAATTCTGTTTGTGTATTCTGCGATGCCGCCGCACCTTGCAAAAATACACAAAAGAATTCATTCCTGTGGGGGCGCAGGGCAAAAACGCACGCGCTTTTTCGTATATTTGCAAACCAAACTTGAAAATAACGATATAACACTGAACTATACAGAACATGGCTGGCAGCAACAAACGCAAATGGTATGTGGTGTGGCAGGGTCGCGAGCCCGGCGTGTGCGACTCGTGGGAAGAGTGCGAGGCGCGCGTCAGCGGCTTCCCCGGGGCTAAATACAAGAGCTACCCGTCGCAGACGGCGGCGGTCAACGCCTTTCGTGCAGGCGACAACGACATGGGCGTGCTGCGCGCCATCGCTTCGGCCACAACAGGGGGCAGCATCAACTACGACGCCATTCCCGAAATAGTGACCGACAGCATCGCCGTCGACGCCGCTTGCAGCGGCAATCCGGGCCGCATGGAATATCGCGGCGTGGATGTGAAAAGCGGCATCGAGCTGTTCAGGGTGGGGCCGTTTGAGCACGGCACCAACAATGTGGGCGAGTTTCTGGCCATTGTGCATGCCCTGGCGCTGCTTCAGCAGCAGGGGCGAGGCAACGTGCCCATCTACAGCGACAGCCGGGTGGGACAGCTGTGGGTGCGCGGAGGCAAGTGCAAGACCAAGCTCACGCGCACCGCGGCCAACGCACGCCTGCACGATGTGGTGGCCCGCGCCGAGCGGTGGCTGGCCACGCACACCTACACCAACCCCATACTCAAGTGGCAAACTGACAAATGGGGCGAGATACCTGCCGATTTTGGCCGCAAATAGGCAGTTGGCACAGCTTTTGCAGTCAAAGTTGCACATATATGACTATAGCATAACACAACACACTCTGAATTATGAAATACAGGAGCGAAGAAGACAAAAGCTACGGCGTGGCGGGCATGGCTCTCGGACTATCGATGTTTGAGGCCGGCCACCTCTTCGCAGGTGTCACAATAGATGCCGACGGGCTCGACTGCGTGAAGTTCACGCCTGAATTCTTTTTTGCCGGCAATCCGCGAGTTCCGGCCACGGCCTCGTGGAAGCACATAGTGGCCAACTACCGCATTTCGGTTGGGCTGGTGCTGGCCAACACCATTTGCCGCAAAATGGTGCTCGACCACGGCCATGTGGACCGCAAGCTGCGCAAGCAGCTGCTCGACGCGGCCTGCGAGCAGGGCAAGGAAAGCTGCCAGCTCGAGAAGGATGAGGTTGAGGCTCTGTTTGACAAAGACTTCACCAACCTTGTGAACGTGTTCAGCAACAATGCGGTGCGCACTGCCATGGAGGCAATGGCCAAGCAACTCGAGGAGAAGCGATCGATGTCGAGGTTCGACATCGAGGACATGCTCGAGGAGTTTAACCTAATGTGAAAAACGGTGCAGCTATGAAGGTGGTCTTGATTAACCGCAGCGACTCGCTGGGCGGCGCGGCAGTGGCGTCGGCAAGGCTGATGCGTGCCATGCGCCGCAGCGGCATCGACGCACGCATGCTTGTGGCCGACAAGCGAGGCAGCGACCCCAATGTGGCCCTGCTTGGCGGCCCGCTTGCCACAAAGGGCTGCTTCCTGGCCGAGCGGCTGGGCATATTCCTGCGCAACGGGCTTAACCGCGACACCCTTTTCAAAATTGATGATGCCTCGTGGGGGCTAAACGCAGCCGCCCATCCGTGGGTGCGCGAGGCCGACGCCATAGTGCTCAACTGGATTAACCAGGGCACGCTGTCGGTGGCCGGCATAAGGCGTCTGGCCGCGCTGCGCAAGCCCATTGTGTGGGTGATGCACGACATGTGGAACTGCACCGGCGTGTGCCACCACGCCTACGACTGCCGCCGCTACCGCCAGGTGTGCCGTGCGTGCCCGCTTACAGGGGCTAAAGGCACCGACTTGAGCACCGCCGTGCAGCGTGCCAAGCAGCAGCTGTATGCCGATGTGCCCATTCACTTTGTGGCCGTGAGCCACTGGCTGGCCGACTGCTGCCGCCAAAGCTCGCTCATGCGCAATGCCAGCATAAGTGTGATTGCCAACCCCATTGATGCCGAAAAGTTTGAATTCGGCCGGCGCCGCGACCCTGATGTGTGCCCGGCCGGCCCCGACGCCATAGTCGCTGCCATGGGTGCCGCGCGGCTCGACGATCCTGTTAAGGGCTTCGACCTGCTGGTTGCGGCCACACGCCACATCGCAGCCCACAATCCGCAACTTGCCAAAAGGCTCCACATAGTGCTTTACGGCACGCTTCGCAACCAGTCGCTGCTCGATGAAATAGCCGTGCCGCACACCTATCTGGGCTACCGCAGCGATGTGAACCGCATCATGCAGAACGCCGACATCGTGCTGTCAACTTCGCGCTACGAGTCGTTTGGCTACACTCTGGCCGAGGGGCTTGCAAGCGGCTGCGTGCCCGTCACCACTGGCATGGGCGGGCAGGCCGACATCGTGAAGCACCGCCAAAACGGCTATGTGAGCGGCACCCTCAGTCCTGCCGACATTGCTGCGGGCATAGAGTGGGCCGCAGGTTGCGGACTCGACCGTGCGCAGCAGCACCGCTATGCGCTCAACCACTTCGACGGCGCGGCGGTGGCCGCACAATACTCAACCCTGCTGTCGGGTCTCGTGAAGTAAACATTCCAAAAAATCAACTATATATATACAGATGCAAACAGTATTATTCCATTCCACCATATTCGGCCCCATACACAGCCGCCGGCTGGGCGTGTCGCTGGGTGTGAACCTGATGCCCAACGACGGCAAAATTTGTTCGTTCGACTGCCTTTATTGCGAGGCTGGCTACAACGCCCAGGGCGCCGGCACCACCGGCATACCGTCGCGCGACACGGTGAAGCGCCAGCTGCGCGACAAGCTAAAGCAGATGCAGGCCAACGGCGACAGCCTTGACGTGATCACCTTTTCGGGCAACGGCGAGCCCACGCTGCACCCCAGTTTCAAGGACATTGTGCACGATGTGACGGTGTTGCGCGACCGGTATTATCCGCAGGCCAAGGTGAGTGTGCTGAGCAATGCCACCATGGCCGCCAACCCGCGAGTGAAGCAGGCCCTGCTCGCGGTGGACAACAACATTCTTAAGCTCGACTCGGCCGTGGCCCGCACCATGCGCCTCATCAACCGGCCGGCGTCGGCCAATGTGCTGCCTGCCGGCATCATCGAAGACTTGGCCGAATATGGCGGCAAGTGCATAGTGCAGACCATGATATTGCGCGGCGAGCACAACGGCGAGCGCATCGACAACACCACTACGGCCGAAATCGATGCGCTGATAGATGCCTACAAGCGCATACGGCCGCAAGAGGTGATGATATATTCCATCGACCGCAAGACGCCTGAGGAGCATTTGGAAAAGGTGCCGCGCGAAGAGCTTGAGGACATTGGCCGCCGCATCGAGGAGGCTGGCATCAAAGTGCAGGTCAACGCATGATGGCGGCTTTAAGGGTGCCGCATAGTGTGAATGCCGGCCAAGCGGTGGCGCTTGTGTCGCCGGCCGGCGCGGTGGCGCCCGAGCGCATCACTGGGGCGGTGCTCGCTCTGCGCCAATGGGGACTGCGCCCTGTGGAGTCGGCTCACTGCCGCGGGCGTTATGGTGAGTTCGGCGGCGTGATTAGCTACAGTGGCACTCAGGCCGAGCGCCTTGGCGACCTTAACTGGGCTTTGCGCAGCCCGGAGGTGCGCGCCATTGTGTGCAACCGCGGCGGTTATGGCGCGGTGCAGCTAATTGGCAGCCTCGACTATGCGTCCATTGCCGCCGACCCAAAGTGGCTGATAGGCCTCAGCGACGTGTCGGCCCTGCATGCCGCAATGCACCATGCCGGTGTGATGAGTCTGCACGCCCCCATGGCCAGGCACCTCACCGAGCATGGCACGGCCGGTGAGGTGAGCGGCTGGATTCACAGCATAGTCACAGGCGGCCCGTGGCCCGACTACAGTCTGCCGCCGTCGTCCGGCAACCGCCTCGGCACCGCCACGGCCAGTCTCACGGGGGGCAATCTGGCCGTGTTGTCGGCCCTTGTGCCCACAGACTACAATTTGCTGCTGCCAGGCAACATCCTGTTTGTTGAGGACATAGGCGAAAGCGTGTATCGCGTTGAGCGCATGTTGCACACCTTGCGCCTGGCTGGCATACTGCCTCGGCTGGCAGGATTGGTGGTGGGCCAGTTCACCAACTATCGCGACAATGCCCATGGCACGGCCATGCGCCAAATGGTGGCGCAGATGGTGGCCCCGTATGCCTATCCAGTGGCTTTTGACTTCCCCGTTGGGCACGTCGACCGCAACTTGCCGCTCATCGAGGGTGCCGAGACCACACTTGCAGTCACCGCCGGCGGCGTCAGGCTCATCCAGCACAAGCCTTTTTAGCTTCATTAATGCCGCCGATGATGGCGGTGACGCTATTTTTGCGTAAGTTTGCAGTCGCAAAAAGCAATGTTCAAGGGAATTTATTTTTTTCTACAGTCAATTAAAGCAGCGAATCAACTTATGTCAAGCATAATCAGGCAAACGTGGCGAGTGGCTCGCCCCTGTCTTGCGGCCCTTGCTGCCGTGGCGGCGGTGGGGTGGGCCGCATATGCCTTTGTGGGGCAGCCCTACCGCGTGCAGTCGCCGTCGATGACCGACACCTACGCAGTTGGCACGCGCGTGTGGGTCGACAAGACCGCATTTGGAGCAAGATTGCCTATGCTGGTGGCCGGCGTTGAGCTGGACTATAGGCGGCTGCCCGGTTTTGGCGCTCTCAACCGCGGCGATGTGGTGGTGTTTAACTTCCCGGCTGGCGACACTGTGGCCGCCCGCTGCCCCGGCACCGACTTCTATGGCCTGCAGCAGGTGTATGGGCGCGACCGTGTGCTGTCGGGCCTGTATGGCAGTGTTGAATACCGCCCTGTGAGCAGCCGCGAGCCATACATGAAGCGCATCATAGGCTTGCCGGGTGAGTGGGTGAGCGTGAGCGGCGACACCGTTAGGGCCGGCGGCCACATCGTGCCAGAGCCGGCCGGCGCGCGGCACAACTACATAATCCAGACCGACGGCCGCCGCATCAGCGCCGAGGAGTGGCGCTACTTGGGCATAGGGCCCGATGAGCGTCAGGTGGCCACAGTGCGCGGCTCCGACACCACTGCAATGAAAATCATGGGCCTGCAAATCGACTCCATGGGCCACCCGCTGCCCACCTACCAGATCCCGCTGTCGGCCGCCCGTCTGCGCGAGCTGCCCAAGCGGTTTCCGTGGATAATAGAGGCGCTGAGGCTGCCCATGGCCGAGCAGGCCAGGCTCTACCCCCAGGACCAACCTTGGCGCAAGTGGAGCCGCAACCACTACGGACCCGTGTGGATTCCCCGAAAAGGCGCCACGCTGCGCCTCACGCTGCGCTGCCTGCCGCTGTATACCCGCTGCATCAAGAATTATGAGGGCAACACCCTTGAGGTGCGCGGCGGCGTCATCTGCATCAACGGCAAGCCGGCACGCTACTACACATTCAAGCAGGACTACTACTGGGTGATGGGCGACAACCGCGACCAGTCGCTCGACTCACGCTACTGGGGCTTCGTGCCCGAAAGCCACATAATAGGCAAAGTGGTGTGCAAGCTGTGACGCACAGCCGCTCCACTTTTGATGCCCGCTGATGGCAAAATGTCGTGGATTTTCAGTAAGTTTGCACTGCAATAGCAAATTACGCTCTGTTTATTCATACCACACCTAAAAGATTATATAGATTTACTACAATGGCAACTATCAATGCGCAAAACGGCCGCAACGGCGGCAACAACAATAGCGAAACCAACACCATGCAATCGGGCAGCCTCGGTGAGCGGCTGGCTCGCGTCAAACCCACGCGCTGGGCGCGCTTTGGCGTGGTGAGCCTGCTGTTTGTGGCCTGGGTCATATGGCTCGGCAGCTGGTGGGTGATTGTGTTCTGGCCTTTGCTGGCCGACATCTACCTCACGCAGTTTATTCCGTGGACGTGGTGGAAGCACACCAAAAACAAGGCAGTGCGCACCGTGATGAGTTGGGTCGATGCCATTGTGTATGCGCTGATTTTGGTGTATTTCCTGTTTATTTTTGTGGGACAGAACTATCAGATTCCGTCGTCGTCGCTCGAGAAGACTCTGCTCACGGGTGACTTCCTGTGGGTCAACAAAATGGTGTACGGCCCCCGCGTGCCGCAGACGCCAATCCACTTTCCGCTGGCCCAGAACACCATGCCCATCATCGGCACCAAGAGCTACATCGACTGGCCGCAGTGGGGCTATCACCGCCTTAAGGGCCTGCGTGGCATCGACCGTATGGACATAGTGGTGTTTAACTTCCCGGCCGGCGACACAGTGGCCACCCGTTGCCCCAATCCCGACTACTACACACTGGTCAAGGAAAAGGGCCGCGAGGCCGTGTGGGCCGACAAGGCCACCTATGGCGATGTGATCTACCGTCCTGTTGACCGACGCGACAACTACGTGAAGCGCTGCCTTGGCCTGCCGGGCGAGTGGCTGAGCATTAAGCGCGGCATTGTGTACATCAACGGCCGTCCGTTGCCCGAGCCAAAGAATGTGCAGTATTTCTACTATGTGCACACCGACGGCACCCCCATCACCGATGACCAGTATGACGATCTGGGCATAAGCATGGAAGACCGTCACGGCGACGCCCCCGACTATGTGCTGCCCCTCACCGCCGACATGCGCGAGCGCCTCAAGGCGCAGCCGTGGGTGCTGGGCATTGAGCGCACGCAGGCCGACCCGTCGGAGGCCGAATTGACCTATCCCATCGACCGCAACTATGGCTGGACCCACAACGACTACGGCCCCATTTGGATTCCAAAGAAGGGCAAGACCCTGCATCTGACCACATATAATTTGCCCATGTATGCCCGCTGCATCAAGAATTACGAGGGCAACACCCTTGAGGTGCGCGGAGGCACCATCTACATCAACGGCAAGCCCACGCAGTACTACACCTTTAAGATGGACTACTACTGGATGATGGGCGACAACCGCGACAATTCGCTTGACTCGCGCTTCTGGGGCTTCGTGCCCGAGGACCACATTGTGGGCACACCCATGTTTGTGATCATCTCCTTTAACCAAGACAAGCCGCTGCTGCGCGGCGGCATCCGCTGGAACCGGCTCTTCATAAGCGCAAACCCCGACAAATGAGCCTCACGCCACTGCCCGAGCAAGGACGCCCCGTGGTGATGGGCAGCATGTGCGCAGGCAGCGTGCGCTGCTATGCGGCTATGCTGCGCTCCCAGCTTGTGACCGTCGACAGCGCCCAGACGCGCCTGCCACTGCGCCACAGCCACCACCGCTACATCATCGAGGGCCCCAATGGCGTGCAGACGCTCACCGTGCCGCTTGAGGGCGCCACCAATGCCATGCACGTGCCCATGAGCCAAGTGCGCATCAGTGAGCACGGACGCTGGCGCCAGCTGCACTGGGGCGCACTGTTCAGCGCCTACGGCAAGTCGCCATATTTCGATTATATTGCCGACGACCTGCACCGCATCATCATGGGTCGGCAGCAACTGCTGCTCGACTTCAACACACAGCTGCATAATCTTGTGGTCGACTTTCTCGACCTGCCGTTGCTCACATGCGCCATGGCCGTTGAGGAAGGTGGCGTGCCAGCCGGCCACGCCGACTTGCGTCGAGCCATTGGGGGCAAGCGGCCCGACGGACTCGACATCGCCAATGTGCCATATTACCAGCTGTGGGCGCATAGGTATGGCGGTTTTGCCGAAAACCTAAGCATTCTCGACATGCTCATGAATGTGGGCCGCGAGGCGGTGCTTTACCTATCAAAGATGTCAAAAATCGGCCCAACTGAGTTAAAAGATATTAATGCGTTGCACTTTGCCCCATAAAAGCATTGACAATCTATGAAAAGAGCGTATATTTGCAACGTGTTTTTCATGGTATTAGATTTAAGGTTAATTAAGATTGGTTGTCGGGAGACAATCAATTTTTTTTGTCCCTAAATGAAAGGTCCAAAATCAGGCGTTTAAGCCATAATTGCAACGCCAATCCTCCAATCCATCCGCATATATAATCATACAGCGCAGCATTCCATCTGAATGTGGCTAGGTAAGCATATTTCAAGCAGATTTTGGAAGCGATCTTTATTCGAATAGATGTTATTGGTGGCTTTTAATGCTGAAGTGTGCCGAGGTGCGCGCTCCACAGTTTGTGCGTAAAGTTGGTCAACATGATTTCTCTTTCAGCCTGCGCAACCGCATCTCGCTCCGCTTCGATTTCCACGCAGGCTCTCTTAACGTCAAAATTTCAACTGCAGACAAATCCGTAAATCCGTGTTTGCTGCGTCTTTTTTGTCAAGGATTGCGGAATTTATTCCTTGAAAAATATGCTCTAAAACATACTTAACATTTATTAACAGGGGGGGTAATTATTCGAAATATTCTACCGAACTTTGGGCAATAATTTATTGTTTAACTAAAAATATACAATATACAATATGCAATTCAATAGACTTCAATTGTCTGCAATCCTCAAAGTTGGGATATGCATGGTAAAGGCAGATGGTAAAGTAGCAGATGAAGAAGGCAAAGTGTTATGTATGGGCATGGCTGAATTTGGAGTTAGTGAAGATGACTTCAAACTATTGCTCGC
>CALBLR010000087.1 GCA_937896015.1 uncultured Prevotellaceae bacterium
TCTGTGGCTTCCCAAGGGCGCAGCTCTGCGCAACCGCCTGCAAGACTTCCTGGCCAAAATCCAGAAGCGCTACGGCTATCAGCAGGTCATCACCCCGCACATCGGCAACAAGATGCTGTATGTCACCTCGGGCCACTATGCAAAATATGGCAAGGACTCGTTCCAGCCCATCCACACACCCGAGGAGGGCGAGGAATACTTCCTGAAGCCCATGAACTGCCCTCACCACTGCGAGGTCTACCGCACTTCGCCGCGCAGCTACAAGGACCTGCCGCTGCGCATCGCCGAGTTCGGCACCGTGTACCGCTATGAGCAGAGTGGCGAGCTGCACGGACTCACACGCGTGCGCTGCTTCACACAAGACGACGCCCACCTCTTCTGCACCCCCGACCAGCTGAAGCAGGAATTCCTTGGCGTGATGGAAATCATCGCCTTCATCTTCAAGGTGTTCGGCTTTGAGTATGAGGCTCAGATTTCGCTGCGCGACCCCAACCACAAAGAGAAGTATGTGGGCACCGACGAGGTGTGGGACAAGGCCGAGAAAGCCATCATCGAGGCTTGCGCCGAGAAGGGGCTTGTGGCCAAGCAGGTTACCGGTGAGGCAGCATTCTATGGTCCTAAGCTCGACTTCATGGTGAAGGACGCCCTTGGCCGCCGCTGGCAGCTGGGCACCATTCAGGTGGACTACAATCTGCCCGAGCGCTTCAAACTTGAATACACCGGCGCCGATAACCAGAAGCACCGCCCCGTGATGATTCACCGCGCGCCGTTCGGCTCGCTCGAGCGCTTCATAGCAGTGCTGCTCGAGCACACAGCCGGCCATCTGCCTCTGTGGCTTGCCCCCGACCAGGCCGTGATTCTGCCCATCAGCGAGAAGTATAACGACTATGCCAAGCATGTGGCACAGGTGCTCGACGAGAACAACGTGCGCGCCACCATCGACGACCGCAACGAGAAAATCGGCAAGAAAATACGCGACAACGAGCTCAAGCGCATCCCCTATCTGCTTATAGTGGGTGAGAAAGAGGCTAATAGCGAAGAAGTTTCGGTGAGAAAACAAGGCGAAGGCGATAAAGGTTCGGAAAAAATTACTACCTTTGCAGCCGATATTAATCGCGAAGTAGCGAAAATGACAAACTTTTAAAATTACTTGATGGAGAAAAAACCATTTTGGACAGGTCCTAAGCGACCGGCTTTCAGTAGCAACAACAGTGGCCCGCGCCCCATGGGCGGCCGTGGCCGCGATGCCCGTCGTGGCGGCAGAAAAAACGATAAGGACAGCCACGCTATCAATGAGCAGATACGCCACCGCGAAGTGCGCCTTGTGGGCGACAACGTGGAGGAGGGCATCTATCCCATTGTGAAGGCGCAGAAGATTGCCGACGAGCAGGGTCTCGACCTCATTGAGATAGCACCGATGGCCAAGCCGCCAGTGTGCAAAATCATGGACTACCAGAAGTTCCTTTACCAGCAGCGCAAGCGCCTGAAGGAGCAGAAGGCGAAGTCGACCAAAGTGGTGGTCAAGGAAATACGCTTCGGGCCGCAGACCGATGCGCACGACTACGACTTTAAGCTCAAGCACGCCATCGGCTTCCTGCAAGACGGAGCCAAGGTGAAGTCGTACGTGTTCTTCAAAGGCCGCTCAATCCTCTTCAAGGAGCAGGGCGAGACTCTGCTGCTGCGCTTTGCCAACGACCTTGAGGACTATGGCAAGCTCGACCAGATGCCCGTGCTCGAAGGCAAGCGCATGACCATTATGATTTCTCCTAAGAAAGTGGCCCCCGCCAAGAAGAAGGATGCCGCGCCAGCCAAGAAGGAAGACGCCGACACTGCGGAGACTGCCGGAGAGTAATTGCTTTCCCGCCACGGCGGCAAAGCTAAAAAGCAACTGAGAAAAGAAGGGCATCAGGCTTGGTAAGTGCCTGTTCCCGCTACAAATAAATAATTTTTTTAAACAAAAAGCAAAATGCCAAAAGTTAAGACTAATTCCGGTGCCAAAAAAAGGTTCACCTTTACCGGAACAGGAAAGATTAAAAGAAAACATGCTTACAAAAGTCACATCTTGACAAAGAAGACTAAAAAGCAGAAGCGTAACCTCACCCACGTCAGCATCGTTGACAAGGCTAATCTCAACAGCATCCGTCTGCTCCTCGTTAAGAAGTAAGCAGCCGCAGTGTCAAGAGACAAAATCAAGGTTATCACTTTTAATCTAAAGAGATTTTAATCATTTTTACTAACAGAGTGCTTAGCTCAAAAGGGCAGCCGGCTCGCATGGCGGCTGACGCTAACATTCAAAATTCAATTTAAAAAAATGCCAAGATCAGTAAATCACGTAGCTTCAAGAGCAAAACGTAAAAAGATTTTAAAACTTACAAGAGGTTATTATGGCGCCCGTAAAAACGTGTGGACCGTTGCCAAGAACACTTGGGAGAAGGGTCTCACCTA
This sequence comes from uncultured Prevotellaceae bacterium, assembly GCA_937896015.1. Lineage (GTDB taxonomy): Bacteria > Bacteroidota > Bacteroidia > Bacteroidales > Muribaculaceae > Sodaliphilus. The sequence continues at coordinate 2,446 of CALBLR010000087.1, forward strand.
CGCTTACCGCGACCGTAAGAATAAGAAACGCAACTTCCGCGCACTGTGGATTCAGCGTATCAACGCTGCCGCACGCCTCGAAGACCTTTCTTACTCTAAGCTCATGGGCCTGATTCACAAGGCAGGTATCGAGATTAACCGCAAGGTGCTCGCCGACCTGGCTATGAACAACCCCGAGGCTTTCAAGGCCATCGTTGAGAAAGCCAAGAAGGCTTAAAGGCAATATCCTCTCCCATATTCAACAGCGATTGAATAAAGGCAATGCAAAAAAAGCTGCTTCACACCCCGTGTGAGGCAGCTTTTGCATTTCAGCCCCTATCTGTGTCAACCCCGTTGAAAATTATGGCAAATTATTGCCCGTATAATTTGGTGGAGTGAACAACAATCACTAAATTTGCATCAGTTAAGAGTAACGAAAATAACAACCACATCAAAGTCGATCGGGATACTCATCAAATTTTTATTGAAATGCCGAGTCAAGCATTTTTGCCAATGGCGGGCCCCAACCGACGAGGTGTTCCTTCCGGAACCGGGGGATTACAAAGGCACTGATGCCCTCAAATCCTGTATTTATCGGAGTTTCATCACATCCTTTGATGTGGCTTCTCATAGCAGAGCCTGCGGCCAAGCAATTGCGGCCGCAGGCTCTTGCGCTTTTTAATGCAAAAAAAACTCATTAACTTTGCACTGCCATGCCCGGCTGGGCGCGGCGCATTCACACGTTCAAGCAAAGCAACTGTACTATATGGCTCAAGACACAAGCAAAGAGTATGACCAGGTGGTGGCCGAGTGCCGCACCATGTTTGTCAACAAAATGAAGGACTACGGCCCCTCGTGGCGCATTCTGCGCCCCGAGTCGGTCACCGACCAGATATTCATCAAGGCCAAGCGCATACGCACTCTTGAAATCAACGGCGAGACCAAGGTGGGCGAGGGCATATGGCCCGAGTTCGTGGGCATCATCAACTACGGCATCATCGGCATGATTCAGCTCTCGCGCGGCTACGTGGGCAGTGTCGACATGACCGCCGACGAGGCCCTCGGCCTCTACGACAAGCTTATGGCCGGCACCAAGCGCCTAATGATGGCCAAAAACGCCGACTATGGCGAGGCATGGCGCGACATGCGCCTGCACAGCTACACCGACCTCATCCTCACCAAGCTAATGCGCGTGAAGCAGATTGAGGCCCACAACGGCGCCACCATTGTGAGCGAGGGCATAGCTGCCAACTATCAGGACATGATAAACTACTCTGTGTTTGCGCTCATCAAGCGCAACGAGGGGCGGGGGAGCGCGCAATGATCAAGGCTCATTCCGCCATGGCACGCTACTCGGCTTCGTGGGCCAACAGGCTCGCGGTGCTCGTGCTGCGACTTGCGGTGGGGGGCGTGTTTATGTATTCCGGCTTTGTCAAGGCCGTCGACCCTACGGGCAGCTACTATAAGTTCATCGACTACGCTCAGGCGCTGGGCTGGCACTGGCTGCTGGGCTTCACTCTGTTTGGCGCCTTTGCCGTGGCTGTGGTGGAGTTCGTGCTTGGCCTTATGGTGGCTGTGGGCGCCTGCCGTCGAGGCGCGCCGGTGCTGGCGCTGCTCATGATGGCCGTCATGCTGCCGCTCACACTGTGGCTGGCCTTGACCGGGGCTGTGCCCGACTGCGGCTGCTTCGGCGATGCCATGGTCATCAGCAATTGGGCCACATTCTGGAAAAACGTGGCCCTCACAGCCGCCGTAGCCTATCTCGTGGTGTTCAACCGCAGCCTGCACAGCGTGTATGGCCCCGCGGTGCAGTGGGTGGTGATGCTCCTTGCGTTCCTTTATCCGCTGGCCATAGCGGCGGTGGGCTATGCCACGCAGCCGCTCATCGACTTCCGCCCATATCCCGTTGGCACCAGCCTTGCCCCGCGCCATACCGATGCCACGCAAGCCGGCTCCGACTTTGAGTATATATATGAAAAAGGCGGGGCGCAGCGCGCCTTTGGCATCGACAGTCTGCCGGGCGACGACTGGAGCTATGTGGACCGCCGCCTCAAGGCCGGCAAACCCGATCCCGTGGCGGCCTCCGGCGCCGAGGCAGTCACCGTCTACGACCACGGCGACGACGTCACCGCCGAGGTGTTCGACCCCGACCGCCAGCAGTTGCTAATCCTGTTTCCCGACCTTGCCGGCGTCAATATCTCTTACACCTATATGGTCAACGAACTGTGCGACTTCGCCCAGACGCGCGGAGCCGACGTCTATGGACTCACATCGGGCACCGCAGCCGAGATCGATGAGTGGCGCGACATCTCGATGGCCGCCTATCCGCTCTACAGCGTCGACGACTCGCAGCTGAAGATGCTGGCGCGCGGCAACCCCGCGGTGGTGATGCTCTCGGGCGGACGCATCATGTGGAAGCGCACACTCAGCTCCATCGACCCCGCCCGTCTCGACGACAGCCTTGCCACGCTGCAGCAGCTGGGCTCCGACATGCATCCGCAGCTCACCCTGCGCCGCCTCACCGCCGCCCTTGTGGCCGCATTGGCCATTCTGCTGGCTGTCAACCGTTCGCACCGCCTCGCCTTGCTGCTTGTGCGCCGCGCAAAACGCAAAAAAAGCAAAACGGACAACGATAATAAAAAATAAAGCACTAACTTTGCAATCGAAACACAGAGAATTACGATTTAAAAACAAAAATATTTTTTAAAGCAATGAGAAAGAATATTGTAGCAGGTAACTGGAAGATGAACACTACAGTTCCCGAAGGCGTGAAACTGGCAAAGGAAGTTAACGACGCTGTGGCCGCTGCCGGCGACCTCAAGTGCGATGTTGTGATTGGCGTGCCCTTCACTCACCTCACAGCCGTTAAAGCCGTTATCGACATCAACAAAGTGGGCCTGGCTGCCGAAAACTGCGCCGACCACACAAGCGGTGCCTACACCGGCGAGGTTTCGGCCCCCATGGTGGCTTCAACTGGCGCCAACTATGTGATCCTCGGCCACTCTGAGCGCCGCGGCTACTATGGCGAGACTTACGAAATTCTGAAAAACAAAGTTGATCTGGCCCTTGAGAGCGGCCTGAAGATCATCTTCTGCTGCGGCGAGAGCCTTGAAGAGCGCGAAAACGGCTCGTTCAAGGAAGTGATCAAGGCCGAGCTGGCCGACTCACTGTTCCACCTCAGCGCTGAGGCATTCGCCAACATCGTGATTGCCTACGAGCCCATCTGGGCCATCGGCACCGGCAAGACCGCCACAAGCGACCAGGCTCAGGAAGTGCACGCATTCATCCGCGGCCTCGTGGCCGAGAAGTATGGCGAGCAGGTGGCCAACGACACTACCATCCTCTACGGCGGCAGCTGCAAGCCCGCCAACGCTCCCGAACTCTTCGCTAAGCCCGACATCGACGGCGGCCTCATTGGCGGCGCATCGCTCAAGGCAGAGTCGTTCATGGGCATCGTCACAGCGTTCTAATCACGCCGTTAAGACACAATAAGTTGATATAAAATTGGCTGCAAAGGTGATTTTCATTACCTTTGCAGCTGATTTTTATGTTTTAATGTATTTAGCATTATGTCACGTAACGGTCTTATAAGCTTAGTGGGTGGCTGCGCGCTTGCGCTTGCCGCCTTTCAGGCACAGGCGCAGGTCAGTGTCAACGCCCCAAGTGCGCTCACCAATCGCAGTGTCACCAAAAAGCCTGCGGCCAATGCCACTGTTAAACCCGACGACCATGCCGCCAAAAAGGAAGAGCCGCCGCGCCACCAGCAGCAGGCGCCAGCCAAGGAACAGCAGCACCATGCCGTTGAGCAGAAGTCGCACAGCGGCGCGTCGGCGTCCCGTCACAGCAGCGGCTATGCAGGCGACGGGAGCTATTCTTCGGCCAGCGCGCCCAGGCAGCAAAAAAATACTCTGGCGGCCCACTCTACAGGCTACCGCATTCAGGCCTTTACGGCCAACAATGCCCAGGCCGCAAAGGTCAATGCCACCAAGCGCGCCAAGGCCATAGCCATGCGGTTTCCGCAATATCGAGCCTACATCACCTACAAGGCCCCGTCGTGGCGCCTGCGCATAGGCGACTTCACCTCGCAGCGTGAAGCCCAGGCTGCCATGCAGCGCATGAAGCGCGCATTCCCCAGCTATGCGTTCACCATTGTGCGCGACCGCATCAGCGTGTGGCGGTAATGTGCCGGCGTGACAGCGGCAGTCGACCACTTTGGTCATCAGCCGCGCCAACCCCCATAAAAAAACAAGATTGCTTCTTTAGGTAATAAGGAAAAATGGTTAAAGATACAAGTCATAGCACCGGCGCAGCCGGAGAGCAAAAAAAGAAGGCGGTGGTCGACGAGATTGCCGCCCACTTTAAGGCAATATTGCAACTCATAGGCGAGGATCCCGGCCGCGAGGGACTTCTCAAAACCCCCGTGCGCGCCGCCAAGGCGCTGCTCGACAACACCCACGGCTATTCGCAGCAGGCCGGGCCGCTCATTGCCTCGGCCATGTTTGAGCATCCCGGGTCCGACATTGTCATCGTAAAAGACATCGAATTCTACTCGCTGTGCGAGCACCACGTGCTGCCGTTCTTCGGCCGCATCTCGGTGGGATACATTCCCAATGGCAAAATCGTGGGCCTAAGCAAGCTCGCGCGTGTGGTCGATGTGTATGCCCGCCGCCTGCAGGTGCAGGAGCGCCTCACCGCCCAAGTGTGCGATGCTGTGATGGACCAACTCGGAGCCAAGGGCGTAATAGTGTTTTGCGAAGCCTCGCACATGTGCATGAAGATGCGAGGCGTTGAAAAGCAGGATACCACCACCGTTACAATGCAGTATCGCGGTGCTTTTGAAGACGTTAGCCTGCGCCGCGAGTTCATGCAATTGCTCTCGCGATAGGCAGCCCGCAAAAAAGTTTGAATTTTTAGGCCGAAAAATTTGGTGGTTTCACTAAAAGAGCCTACCTTTGCATTGCAATTGAGACACAGACGGTGTGAAATTGCAACAAACGCGAAAATAGCTCAGTTGGTAGAGCGCGACCTTGCCAAGGTCGAGGTCGCGGGTCCGAGTCCCGTTTTTCGCTCAAGTTCTTTGAAAAGTTTATTTGGCCTGTCGCTGTAAAGGCGGCAGATTCAGAAAACGAAAAATGCGAAAATAGCTCAGTTGGTAGAGCGCGACCTTGCCAAGGTCGAGGTCGCGGGT
>CALBLR010000088.1 GCA_937896015.1 uncultured Prevotellaceae bacterium
CGACGAGCGCATGCCCGTCAACGAGGCCCAGGTGCAGCTCATCGACGCCGACGGCAATGTGGCCGCCACCGCGGGCACAGGACGCCTTTACAGCGGCGTGTATGTGTTCCAGGGGGTGAAGCCCGGCGCCTACACAGTGCGCGTCAGCGCGCAGGGACTGAGCGGCGAGAGTCCCGTGGTGGTCAAGGCCAACCAAAGCAGCTACTGCAACTTCGACCTGTAGTCCCTGCTTGACAAAGGATAAAAAACTAACTATTAACTAAAAACATATCAAAATGAAAAAAATCCTACTTACGGCCATGGGCTGCTGCGCCCTGCTTGCCAGTGCGCAGCAGGTGACCGTGCTCAAGCAGTCGCGGCTGCTACAGGGCGTTGAAGGCCCTGCCTACTATCCGCAGCTCAACAGCTCGGGCACCAAACTCCTCTTCGCTTCGGGCGACAACTCAAGTCTCAAACTCTATGACTACGACATGAACGTGGTGACGCGCGTCAGCGCCGACGACGCCTCGGGCATCGACGCGCGCTTTGCCCCCGACGGCAGCGTGTATTATGTGACACAGAAGCGCGACGCCGCCACCAACCTAATCTACCGCACCGGCTGCCGCTACGATGTGGCCACTGCCAAGAGCAGTGTGGTGCTTGAGGCGCAGCACGGAGCAGTGCTGCCTCAAATTGGCACCAAGGGAGTGGCCATCAACGGCCCCAGGAAGGCCTACAAGAGCGCGGCCAACATTGGCACCTCGGTCTACACCACCGGCTCGAAGCTGGTGCTCACCGTGGGCGGCCGCACGCGCGAACTGCAACCCGTGGAGTCGTTTGCCGGCTACCTGTGGGCGTCGCTTTCGCCCGATGGCACGAGGGTGCTCTTCTTCGCCGCAGGCAAGGGCGCTGTGGTGTGCGACCTCAACGGCCGTGTGCTGGCCATGCTCGGCCAGTATGAGATGCCCGCCTGGTACAACAACGACTATGTGGTGGCCCAGCACGCCACCGACGACGGCCACCAGTTCACCTCGTCGCAGATAGTGCTGCTCAAGGCCGATGGCTCGTTCCGCCACAGCCTCACCACTCCGGCCTCAATGACCATGCAGCCCACCGCCGCGGCAGGCAAAATCGTCTACACCACCATCGATGGCAACCTGTATGAGATGAAAATTAAAATCGACGAATAACCCAGCAACCACACACAGTTATGAAAAAGAACATAATGAAGACAGCACTGATGCTGCTTGCCGCGGTGGGCGGACCCGCCGCTCTGGCTCAGACACCGCACGTCTACATCAATCCCGGCCACGGCGGTCACGACAGCGACGACCGCAATGTGCCCTGCCCGCCGTTTGCCGCCGGCGACACCGCCGGCTTTTGGGAGTCGAACGCCAGCCTCAAAAAGGGCTTCGCCCTGCAGGAGATGCTGCGCAAAAAAGGCTACAAAACCAGCATTTCGCGCATCACCAACGACTCTGAGAGCGACCTCGCCCTTTCTACCATAGTGGCCCTCTGCAACCAGAGCGGCGCCGATGTGTTTTATGCCATCCACAGCAATGCCACCGGTGCCGGTGAGGGCTACCGCATCAACACCTCGATGGGCATCTACCGCGGCTACACTGGCAGCCCGCAAGTGCCTGGCAGCGATTCGCTGGCCGCCTGTCTTGGCCCGTTCCTCATGGCCAACAAGTCTACCGTGTGGACCAGCGACACTTATTCAATCTACGGCGACTGGACCTTCTATCCCAGCTGGGGCACTCAGGGCCTGGGCGTGCTGCGCGGCAACAAGGCCGTGTCGATGCTCAACGAGGGCACCTTCCACGACTACATCCCCGAGACCTACCGCCTCATCAACCCTTACTACTGCTGGGTTGAGGGCTTTAACTTCTCGCTTGGCGCCGACAGCTACTTCCACCGCCTCGACAAGTATGACAAGGGCTTCGTCACCGGCAACGTGCGCGACTCACGCCTGCTGCGCGATGCCAAATATGTGATGCACGGCGACGATGTGCGCCAGCCCGTGAATAATGCCACCGCCTATCTTATCGACGCCAGCGGCAAGGCCATCGACACCTGCCAAATCGATGCCTACGAAGACGGCATATACCTGTTCAAATTCATCGAGCCTGGCAAATACAAGGTGCGCATCACCGAGCCCTCGCACTACGAGCAGACCAAGGATGTGGTGGTCACGGCCAACGGCATGACCTATTGCAACTTCGACCTCAACCGCGTGCGCAACACTCCGCCCGAGGTGGTCAGCTACTCGCCCGTGTGGGCCGACGGCGATGCCGCTGTGCCCTGCAACGAGCCCGTGGTGATGCAGTTCAACTGGGACATGGACCCCGCCACCACCGAGAAGGCGTTCACCATCACTCCCGCCGTTGAGGGCACATTCACTTGGGAGGACACCAACTACCGCCTCGTGTTCAAACCCACCGACGCCTACGACGTCAACACCACCTACACTGTGAAGCTGGCCTCCACAGCCGAGCATGCCGGCGGCACGGCCATGGGCAAGGACTTCTCGTTCAAGTTCCGCACGCGCGGCCGCAACCATCTGGCCGTGCTTGCCACCTATCCCGGCGATAACGACCGCATCCACATCACTTCGCCGGTGGTTGAAATCCGCACCGACTCAATGCTCAGCCCTGGCCAGTTCAACAATGTGCACGTCACCGACGAGGCCGGCAATGTGCTGGGCATCAACACCCGCGGCGTGCGCAAAAACAAAGCTGGCGACCCCTACGGCTATGTGCGCATTCCTCTGTCGAAGGCTCTCACCGAGGGCAAGACCTATAAGGTGACGTTCGACAAAATCATCAGCGACACCGCCGGCCTCTATATTCCCGAAGCCATCACCCACACCTTCAAGGCTGTGAACGAGGGCGCCGAGAAGAGCGGAGCCACACTTGTCGAGGGCTTCGAAAGCGCAGGCCAGTGCGCCGTCAACGAGGGCGAGAGCAGCGACTACACCACTGCCAAGGTGGCCACGGTGGGCGGCTCGAGCAAGCTGTTTGGCAGCATGGCGCTGCAGCTCACCTATGCTTTTGCCGATAACGACAAGGGACGCATAGCCGTCGACTGCACTCCGGCCGAGCAAGGCTTCACCAGCGCCGACAACGTGGGCATCCACGTGTTTGGCGACATGTGCTACAACACGCTCTATGGCAAGTTTGTGGCCGGCACCGATGTGAAGCTGGTTAAGCTCAGCGACATCACCTACCACGGCTGGCGCTACGAAAGCGTGCCCCTCACAGCTCTCACCGCCGGACAGTCCTACAAGTTTGAGGGCCTTGTGCTTGAGAAAAACAAGGGCATTATGGGCATGAGCGG
>CALBLR010000089.1 GCA_937896015.1 uncultured Prevotellaceae bacterium
CTCCACATTGGTCAGGTAGCCTCCGCCATTGCTGCGCACGTCTATCACCAGGCCGTCGCTGCTGGCCAGGTAGCTGAGAATGGCGTCGAGGTTGCCCTCGCCTATGGCATTGCTGAAGTCGCCATAATACATGTAGCCGTAGTTGTTCGACAATATTTGGTATTTGATGCCCGAGGTGCGGCGGTAGTCGAAGTTGAGGTAGTGCTCGTCGCTGAGCCGCTGGTCGTAGTTTTCCGGATATTTTTCCCAAATCCAGTATCGCGACACGTCGCTGGCCGAAATCAGGTTGGTGTGCCCGTCCTTCAGTTCCTTTAGCATGTCGGAGCACAGGCCAAACAGCTCTTGGCTCGTCATGCCGGGAAATATCTTGGCGCGGTAGCGCTCGCCTGTGGCCTTCCAGTCGATTTGCTTGTAGCCGAAAAAGCTGTAGTGCTCGTCAAGAATGGTCCACAGCGCGTCGAAGTTGCCGTAGGCGTCATTGCTCCACTCCTCGTGGTCGTGGCACGAGTGCAGCGGCGTGAGGGCCGCCGCCATTGCCACTGCGGCCAGTGTGGCCGTCAGTGCCTTGCGCCATTTGTTGAATATTGCCATTTTTTTTCAGTCAGTAGGTAGGTGGGTTAGTATATAGCGCTGGCCACGCGCTGGCGCGAGGCTTTGCCGCGGCTCAGCGACAGCCACTCGCCGCCTATGCCCAGCACCACGCTGTGGGTGAATATGTGGGTGTTGATGTGCTTGATCCACGACGTCTCGATGCGGCCGCGGTAGCCCACGCGCAGCACCGTGCCGCCCAAGTGGATGTCGGCCGTCAGCAGGTTGGTTAGGTCAAAGCGGTTGCCCCACCAGCCGAAGTTGGCAAGCCCTTTGCGGTTGCCCACGTAAATCTCGTAGTAACTCTCGTCATATTCAGGTGAGAAAAACACTCCCGCCACGGGCATCGTGGCCTGGTAGCGCAGCGTGACGGGCACCCGCCCGCCGCGGTTCACCGTGTAGGCCGCCAGTGCGGTGGCGCCCACACTCCAGTGGATTTTAGCCGCCACCACATTGTTGGCGTTTATGGGGTTGTAGATGACTCCGCCGCGCAGCTGCGTCATGAATCCTGCCTGGAATTGCAGCCCGGGCAGCGGCGTGCGGCCTATGCGGCGCAGCATGGCCCACTTGGCGTCGGCGGCCAGTGCGTGGCTCGTGTGGTTGCCGGCGGGATTGTGGGTGAGGTCGTACTCAACTCCGGCCTCCACCTGCATCACCCACTTCAGCGGGCTGAAGCGCATGGCTTGCATGCGCTCGTAGCCCAGTCTGACGGCCGTGCCGCGGTAGGTGACTGGACTCACATAGGTGTCGAGCTGCGAGGCGTGTCCGGCTTCGGCCGTGAACACCGACATCACCGGCCGTTCAAGGCTTCGTGCGCTGTCGGCTGCATCGGCCTGCGCCAAGGCGCATGGCGCGGCGCTAAATGCCGCTGCCGTCAGGGCCAGAGCCTTTATCGCTGCTGTCGTTGCTGTCATCATCTTCATCGGCAAAGAGTCGTGTCTGTCCTGTGAGCTTGTCGCGCACATCATTTTGGTTTATTTGCTCCTTCACTTCGTCGGTCTCGCTCGGGTCGGCCCCTTCGATTGCGGCGATTGCGGCCTGCTGCTGCTCGTCGTCGGCCTCGTCGTGGCGTGGCTCAATTTCGGTCACGTGGTCGATTTCGTAGTTGCTTATGCGCTTGCCCTTGGCCTTGACCGACTTCACGCCAATGAACTCCTCGGCGTCGATTGTGAGCGCCGGGCGGAAGGCGTCGCTGCCGCCGAACGTCACCTCAAAGCGCGGGTGCTTCTCGCAGCTGAGCAGCATCAGCTCGGAGTCGGGGTTGCCGCCCAGCATGGTCTGCTTGCGGTTGCTGTCGTCGAGGGTGAACCGCTTAAGGTAGAGGTAGCCCTTGTCGGCGTCGTTGACCACGGCGGTCCATACGCGCGAGCGGTCGTACTTTTCTATCAGCAGTATGCCTTCGTCGTAGTGGTTGCTGGCGTCGCTGGTGGTGGTGTAGAAGTCGCCGTTTCGCATTATCACCAGCACACGGTCGTCACCGCCAAACTTGCCCAGCGAGCGTCCGTGGCCCTCGTAGTTGAGGCGCAGAATGTCGGGATCGAACCACACTTCGCGGTCGCCCAGTGTGCTCACGCCGTGTTCCTTTAGCGACACGCGGTGAATCTCGTTGCGGGTCACAATGTTGCCGCGTGCCTGTTTGCCCTTGATGGCAAGGTCGGCAAGGTCGATGTCGAACTGCAGTATCTTGAGCCTGAACTTGGGCTTTAGCGTGATGCGCAGCACCTCGGCCTCGCCGTTGGGGTTGGCCGAGAACCACAGCACCTTGCTGCCAGGCTTGCCCTGAGTGAGGTCATACTCCTTGTCGCGTGTCACTCCGGTCACGGCAAAGCGCTTCATGTAGGTGGTGCCGCCCTTGCCGTCCTGGTAGAGCACGTTGTAGATGGTGCGCTCGTCGTTGCGCTTAAACACGTTGAGGTAGAGCACGTTTTTGCCAACATATATTTTGTCGCCCACCTTAATCACCTTGTAGACGCCGTTTTTGTAGAATATTATCACATCATCAAGGTCCGAGCAGTTGCACACAAACTCGTCCTTCTTCAACCCTGTGCCTATGAAGCCGTCCTGGCGGTTGATGTATAGCTTTTCGTTGGCCTCGGCCACTTTGGCCACCACTATGGTGTCGAAGTCGCGTATGGTGGTGAGGCGCGGGTGGCGGGCCCCGTATTTCTTTTTCAGGCCCTCATACCAGTTGATGGTGTGCTCCACCAGGTGGCCAAGCTTGTAGCCGATGTCGGCCAGGCGGTCGTTGAGGGTGGCAATGTAGTTGTCTTGCTTGCTGCTGTCGAAGCGCGTGATGCGCTTCATCTTGATTTCGAGCAGCCGCAGTATGTCGTCGCGCGTCACTTCGCGGTAGAACTTGGGCTTGAACGGCTCAAGGCGGCGGTCGACGTGGGCCACAACGGTGTCTTCGTCCTTGGCCTGCTCAAACTCCCGGTCTTTGTAGATGCGCTCCTCGATGAAGATTTTCTCGAGCGAGGCAAACATCAGCGACTCCAGTGTCTCGGCCTTTGCCACTTCGAGGTCTTTGCGCAATATCTCCTTGGTGTTGTCTACGCTGAATCGCAGCAGGTCGCTCACAGTGAGGAACTGCGGCTTCTCGTCTTTGATCACGCAGCAGTTGGGCGAAATGCTGATTTCGCAGTCGCTGAAGGCATACAGCGCGTCGATGGCCTTGTCGCTCGACGTGCCGGGCTGCAGGTGGACGATGATTTCGGCGTTTTTCGAGGTGTTGTCTTCCACCTTGCGTATTTTTATCTTGCCCTTTTCACCGGCGCGCAATATCGACTCTATGAGCGTGCCGGTGGTCTTGCCGTAGGGCAGGTCGCGCACCACCAGCGTCTTGTTGTCGCGCTTCTCGATTTTGGTGCGCACGCGCACGCTGCCGCCGCGCTCGCCGTCACGGTAGTTGCTCACATCTATGTAGCCGCCCGTGGCAAAGTCGGGATACAGCTGAAACGGCTCGCCGTGCAGATAGCTCACGGCGGCGTCGATGATCTCATTGAAGTTGTGGGGCAGAATTTTGCAGCTCAGACCCACGGCGATGCCCTCGGCGCCCATGTCGAGCAGCAGCGGAAACTTCACG
>CALBLR010000090.1 GCA_937896015.1 uncultured Prevotellaceae bacterium
CGGAGCGCAGCTGGTGCTTGCGGTAGAACACCTCAAGCTCGGTGTCGTAGAAGTTCATCACGCGGCCCTTGCCATAGCTGTTGGCGATGTAGATGCCCGGGAAGTGCCGGGCAAACTTGCTGGGCGTGTTGAACACACTCTTGTCGGTGACGTAGAGGTTGAAAATGTCCTTGGCCAGACTCACGGGCATTGGCACATACACCTCGCGGTAGGTGTTGGCATAGGCCGAGTCGGAGGGCAGCTGCAGCGAGTTGGCCGAATAGCTGGTGGAGCCCAGCAGGTCGCTCTTGCTATAGTAGCCCTCAGGGTTGAAGTCGCTGTAGATGGGGCTGGGCAGCTGGCGGTTGAGCCTGTACACGTTGAGGCGCATGGGCACCAGCGAGTCGCCGGTGAAGCCGTCGGCGGCAATACGCATCACCAGGCGGCAGGAGTCAATCCAGTCGAGCTTGGTGCCGGAGGTGTCGATGTTGGCGGCTGGCATAAACTCGCTCACCACATCGCTCGCGAGGGTGCCGTAGCCGGGCGAATTGATGATGCCCAGCAGCTGCGCGCTGGAACGCGCCTGCAGGCTGGAATTGCGCACCGACGCGCCCGTCATTGTGAACGACGAGTCCATGATCACGTGGCTCTTGGAGTCGGTTATCGAAGGGCCTATGTTTTCGTCGCTGCACGAGTATGCGCCGAAGAGCATGCACAGCGCCATAAGCACATAGAGGGTTTTCTTCATTTGCTTAACTGAGTTGTGGGGTGTGATGAAAAAATATATCTGCTTTTATAGTGAGTGACGAGGCCATCAAAGCGACTTGTAGAAGTCGATGCACGCCTGCGCGCGGTCGTCGGCCTCGACGTAGGGCAGGAATGGCAGGCCCGACTCCTTTACGGCCTCGAGCACCTTGGGGTTGACTTCCTTGCTGCACTGCACCACGCCGTCGCTGTGCTTAAGGGCGAGGCGGGTGAGCTCAACGTAGTCGTTGGCGCCGGTGAGCGGAGCCAGGTCGTCGTCGGTGAAGCCGTCGAGTTTCAGTTTCTCCACCATGCGCTTGTCGAGCGGAGTGGCGAAGTCATCGTTGAAGAGCGAATACACCACCTTGCACTCGCTGAATGCGGGGTCGTCGTTGTAGTAGTGCTTGATGTAGAGCGGCAGCAGCGCTGTGATCCAGCCCGTGCAGTGAATCACGTCGGGGTTCCAGCGCAGCTTTTTCACCGTTTCGAGCACGCCGCGAACAAAGAACATCGAGCGCTCGTCGTTGTCCTCGGGCGAGGTGACGGTCTCAAGCTCTTTGGTTATGTTGTGGGTGAAATAGTCTTCGTTGAAGATGAAATACACTTGCATGCGCGCAGGCTGCAAAGTGGCCACTTTGATGATGAGCGGGTGGTCGGTATCATCGATTATCAAGTTGAGTCCGCTCAGGCGAATCACTTCATGCAGCTGGTTGCGGCGCTCGTTGATAAAGCCGTATTTGGGCATGAAAGTGCGCACTTCCAAGCCCTTTTCCTGTATGCTCTGAGGCAAGTCGCGTCCTATTACGGCCATAGGAGTTTCAGGAAGATAGGGAGAAATTTCTTGAGATACGAATAATACTTTATTTACATCCATGGTGCAGTGTACATTATATGTCGGTGCAAAGTTAGCAAAAAAAGGCGATATTTGCCGCCGTTTTGCCACTGCCGGTGCTTGATTTAATGAAAACCAAGTCCGATTTAACATAGTTTGGCACGCATCTGTAAGTGTCAGCGGCGCTTGCGCGAGCGTTTTTTGCCCGTGGCTGCGGCAGTCTTGCGCGGATTGCCGCGGCCGGCCGGCTGCACGCGGTTGGCGCTGGCCGAGGCCTTGTCCATGTCGGAATACGCCTCGCGCATAAACTCGGGCAGAATGTCGACCCAGCGGTTGACGCTGCGTGGCGAGTCGGCCCGCGAGTGCGACAGCAGCCAGTCGTAGGTTTCCTGCATATACAGCAGCCTTGCCAGCTGGCCATGGTTCACACCCGGCCACTCGTCGTAGCGCAGCAGCGGTGTGGGCCCGGCGGCCTTCATGGCCTCCACCACCCGGCGCGACTGGGCCACAGGCACGGCGCGGTCGGCAGTGCCGTGAATTATCCACAGCGGCACGCGGTTGAGGCCGCTGAAGTCTTTGGCCGTGCCGCCGCCACACAGTGCCATGGCGGCGGCCACCGAGTCGGGATAGGCACTGCAATAGTCGATAGTGCCGTATCCGCCCAAGCTCATGCCCATCACGCACACGCGGTCGGGGTCAACGTTGTAGTTGGCAATGGCCCAGTCGACGATGCGCTTGAGGCGCTCGGGGCGCCATCCGGCGGTGTTGCACTGCGGGGCCAGCACGTAGGCGTCGATCACGCGGCCCATCTCCACGGCGGCTATCGAGCCGTAGCGGCGCACGCGGTTCAGGTCGTTGCCGCACAGGCTCTGGCCGTGCAGGAACAGCAGCAGAGGCAGACGGTTGCTGTAGTTGTAGCGCGAGCCCGAGTGGGCCGAGGCGCTGTCGGCATATTCCGGCTCGTAGAGCCAAAAGTTGTAGCTGTCGGGCACTGTGCCGCGGAAGGCGCGCACCCTGGCCTGGGCCAGCTGCGGAGCCATGGCCGCCACAGTCATGGCCAAGGCCATAGCCACCGACAATGTAACACGTTTTGCGTAAGTCATATTCTTTATTCTCTTGCAAAAAAACAGGCGCGCCACGCGGCACTCACCGCAACGCACTCAGCTACAAAAATAGCAAAAAAGGCGCCGCACCGCACCGCCTTTTAACTCTTTATAGCATAATATCAGTTTATTAACGCAAAACACGAGGCAGGGCCGGACTCTGCTGCTTGAGAGGCCGGCCCTGCGGACGTAAGTATGATTGTGATTACAGTCTCTTTTGGCTACTCGTTGAGGAGCGAAACGACGTCGGCCGTGATTTGCGGCGCGGTGAGGCGGCTGTCGCTTAGCATGGCTGCGTAGTCGTAGCGGTCGACGAACTCCTTCTTGAGGCCGTAGTTGAGCACGCGCACGGCTGTGGGGCCGTAGTAGCGGGCTATCTTCTCGCCAAAGCCGCCGTCGAGCTGACCATCTTCGATGGTGACCACCACCTGGTGGCCGGCCTTGAGCGAATCGAGCATGGCGGTGTCGAGGCCGGTGATGTAGCGCGGGTTGACCACAGTGGCCTCAACGCCGAGCTGCTGCTTGAGGGCGTCGGCCACCTCGGTGGCGAGGTGGTGGAATGTGCCCAGGCCAAGCAGAGCCACGCGCGAGCCGCGGCGTGTAGCCTCATACTGGTTGAGCCGGCTGTAGTCGGTCTGCACCTTGCCCTGCGAGTGGCGCACGGGGCCGCCTGGCAGCTTTATGGCCACGGGGTCCTTGTTTTGGTTGATGCTCCACTGCAGCATGGCCAGATACTCCTCCACGGTGGTGGGGGCAAGGTAGACCATATTCGGGATGTTGCTGATGAGCGGGATGTCGAAGAAGCCCAGGTGGGTGACGTCGTTCATGCCCAGCACAGTGCCGGCGGCCACGATGAATGTGGCGGGGCTGCGGTTGATGCACACGTCCTGCGACAGCTGGTCGTAGGTGCGCTGGAAGAACGATGATGCCGTGCAAAACACGGGATGCGCGCCAGCCTTGGCCAGGCCCGACGACATTGCCACGGCTTCGGCCTCGGCGATGCCCACGTCCACATATTGCTTGCCGGCCTCGGCGCGGCGCTCGGGGGTGAAGCCCATCATGGTGGGCACGGCGGCCGAGATGGCCACCAGCTTTGGGTCGCGCTTCATGGCGCCGAGCAGGAAGCTGGCTGTGATGTCGCTGTAGTTTTCGCTGTCGCCGTCATCGTCGCTTCGGCCGGTGGCCAGGTTCCACGGCATGTGCCAGTGGAACTCCTCCTTGCGCTGCTCGGCGGGCTCATAGCCCTTGCCCTTGAGGGTGTGGATGTGCACCACTGTGGGCTTGGGGGTGTCCTTCACCTGCTGGAAGGCGGCGGTGAGGGCGGCAATGTCGTTGCCCTGCTCCACATACAGGTAGTCGAACCCCATGGCCTTGAACATGTTGCACTCGGCCTTGCCCTGAGTGGCGCGCAGCAGGTTGAGGTTGTTGATGTATCCGCCGTGGTTTTCGGCAATCGACATCTCGTTGTCGTTTACCACGATGATGATGTTGGTGCCAAGCTCGGCGGCCATGTTGAGGCCCTCGTATGCCTCGCCGCCGCTGAGCGAGCCGTCGCCGATGATGGCGATCACGTTATTGTGGCCGCCGGCCAGGTCGCGGGCCTTGGCCAGACCTGTGGCAAGGGCCACCGAAGTGGAGGTGTGGCCTATCTCAAACAAATCGTGCTCGTTTTCCCACGGGCATGTGTAGCCGGTCACGTCGTCGTAGTGCTCGGGGCTCATAAACGCCAGGGCGCGGCCTGTGAGCATCTTGTGGGTGTAGCTCTGGTGCGACACGTCCCACACCAGTTTGTCGGCCGGTGAATTGAACACGCGGTGCAGGGCAATGGTGGCCTCCACCATGCCCAGGTTGGGGCCCACGTGGCCGCCGTGGCGGCTGAGCTTGAGCAGCAGAGCCTTGCGTATGTCGGCCACGAGGCCGCTGAGCTGGTCGGCGTCCATGGCCTTGACATCGGCTGGCGACGACACTTTGCTAAGATAGGGGTATTCTTCTTTTTCCATAACGAAATAGTGACTATTATACGATTGCGTATGTTGTTTTGTTGATTGAATTCAGTTTCACTGGTGCAAAATTAGCATCTTGCAGCCAAGCGAGCGCAAATTATTTCACCGAAAAAGTTACCAATTTCACCGCCACAAAACCGTCATATCGGCAACTGAGCCGCATTCACGACAATTTTACAGAAAAAACAACCAATTTTCGGGTTGGAATAATTGTGCAAAGCCATTATTTTTCACGAACTTTGCGGCATACAAATTAATAGCACTTTTCTATACAGATTCTATTCATAAGTATTATGTGAGTCCTACTCGTGAGAGCAGGGCTTTCTTTTTTTCTGCGCCCGCCCTCGCCTCAATCACAGCAAGTCGGTGGAATAAATCGAGGCGATGCCGTCGAGAAACGCATTCAGCTCATATTCGCAAAAACGCCCCGACTGCTCAATGCGGCCTGTCTCATAATATCCGCGGGCGCGGCATGCCCCGCCGCAAATGTAGCGCAGGGCGCAGTGCGAGCATTCGGGCAGTGAATCAACGTGCAGACTGGCGCAGCGGCTAAGAGCACCGGAGTGGTCGATGATGTGCAGCACGGAGTGGCTGCGCACGTTGCCGGCCAGAAATTCAGGCACATGAAGCAGCTGGCACGGATACACATCGCCCGATGGCGATATGCTGATCTCGCCATCGGCAATGGCGCATTTGGTGACTGGGTGATGCAGTGCCTGGCTGAGCGATGTCTCGCAATATGAAAGCGGATTGACGCCAGCCGCCGACTTCAACGCCGCATAGTATTCGGCGCCGGTGATAGAAAGATGGCTGCTGGAATAGCCGCTGACGGGGAACAGCGGCTGGTAGTTGAGCCTGCCGCCAAATCGCCGCGCCATGGGCTCAACCTGGTTGATGTTAAGGCGCGTCACGGTCATCGACACCGTGTAGTCCACGCCGCGGCTTTCAAGCAAGCGTGCGGCAGCCAGAACGCAGTCGAGGTTGTCGCCACGCGTGGCGGCGTGGCTCTGGCGGGTGGTGCCGTCGATGCTGAGCGTAACCAAGCTGAACGCGTGGGCTATGCGCTCTATGTTGTTGCCGTTAATGAGCAGGCCGTTTGTGAGCAGCAGCGCGCGGCAGCCCTTGGCAGCAATGTATTCGGCCAGCGGCAGTGCCAGCGGGCTGAGCAGCGGTTCGCCGCCGGTAATGGTGAATGTGAGGTCGGGATAGCGGCCCGTGAGGTCGTCAACCACTCGCTGCCACTCGCCGAGAGCAAGGTCGGGCTGGCCTGCCTCGGTGCGCTGGGCGGCATAGCAGTACACGCAGTGCAGATTGCAGCCACGCGACACCGACAGATGCACGCTGTGCAAGTCTTGCCGTTCAGGACGAAGCGGCCCGACACGCTCGCTTAGCAATCCTGAGTCCACCACACGCCGGCAAAAGTCAAGCACTTTGCCGCGTGACTGAGGCCCAAGAGCCTCTGCCACCACATCGGCCACACCGCAAGCATCAACAGAGCCATCGAACAACGACAGCACCATTGCACCCAATTCGTTAGTCACCACCCATGCAGGCAAAGCCGGGTTGATAAAAATCACCTTATCGCCACGATTGAACTGCCGCACATCGGGTGGCAGTTTAAGCAGTATGCCCTCCATAATCAACTGCCGGCGCAATTATAGGCAGAACCACACTTGCCGCCTCCACCGGCACATTCGTAGGAAGACCCGCAACGGCCACCGGCACCGGCGCAGCTATAGGCCGAGCCGCATTTGCCGCCCCCGCCCGAGCACTCGTAGGAAGACCCGCAACGGCCGCCTCCCGACGAGCTGCGGCCCGAGCCGGCACAGCTATAAGCCGAACCGCACTTGCCGCCTCCGCCAGAGCATTCGTAGGAAGACCCGCAACGGCCGCCTCCCGACGAGCTGCGGCCCGAGCCGGCAC
>CALBLR010000091.1 GCA_937896015.1 uncultured Prevotellaceae bacterium
TACCATTAACATAAACCTTAAACAATGAATTTCAAAACCGTCATCCCGACGCCCGTAAATTTCATACCTTAAAAACTAATACCATGAAAAACCGATACAAAAGTAGTGCATATATGTTGTATAACATAATATTTGAACTGTTTTTTGCTGTGCTTTAACTTTTATTGGCTAAATATAGGCTTTGCAAGGCGGATGTTAACTGTCTTTTACTGTCAACTCTTTTATCTGATCCAGCACGTCGGCCACTTGGCGCATGATTTTACGATAGTTGGCTATGCCAAGGGCAAGACCTATGGCGAGGCCAATGCCGCAGCTCACCAGCGCTGGAACCATGCCTAATGAGCCTATGGTTTCGGCAGTGTACCATGGCAGCCACACGCACAGGGCCGGTATGCCTATCCAAAACCAACGCACGCTGCGCAGCCGGAAGCGCATGAGGCTGCGCGCAGCCTCCACCAGTTGGCCGCTCATTAGCTTGCCGGGGCTTATGTCGCGCATGGCCCAAATGGTGTAGGCAATGGCGGTAAGCAAGAATACTGTGGTGTAGGCACACAGCCACACCGACATGCCCATGTGCCGGGACACGAGCAGCATGTAGGGTATGGCAAAGGCACCGATGGCGGCCACTGCAATTTGGTTGCGGCGCACGCCGGCCACCTTGTCGCGCATTGCGCGGCGCATCATGCCCTCGCTCACTATTGTTTCGCTCTCGAGCTTGGCCCGCAGCATTTCTATTTGGCGTTGCATCTGCTCCAGTTGGCAGTCGTGATTGCCGGCTGCTGCATTGTCAGCCTTTTGCCAGGGTAGTTCATTCATCGTTGTCATCGTCGGTCATCGTTTTTAATTGTTGCCTTATGCGCAGCAGTCTCACGCCAACGTTTTTGGCTGTGATGCCCACTATGGCGCCAATCTCGTCGTAGCTCATGCTTTCGAGCCATAGCAGCACTATGGCTCGGTCGAAAGGCTTGAGGCGGTGTATGCGGTTGCGCAGCATTCTTATCTGCCTTGATTCGGCGTCGGTGTCCTCAAACAGGTTGATGCTCATGGGCAGCGGCTCTGTTGCGTGCCTGGCGGCCCGGCGCTGCCATGAGATGCAGGTGTTAAGACTCACGCGCCATATCCAGGTGCGGGGCGAACAGTCGCGACGGAACGAGCCGAAGCCTTTCCACAGGTTGATGAGTGTCTCCTGAAACATGTCGTCAACTTGCTGCTGGTCGTTGGAGAACATGAAGCACACCGTGTAGATGGTGCTTTTGTTCTGCTTGATTAATTGCTCAAATTCAATTTCCGTCGGGTTCATAAGTTGCTTGTGTGTAGTGTGTGGACAAATCACATGGCTTGTCCTCCCAATGTATTGCTTTTTGCACATTTGACGCAGGTGCCATGCTAAAAACTACACGGCTTGCGCAATTTTTTTTGCGATTGTGTGGCTAAAGCAGGTTAGTGGCCAGTGCCGCCACCACCGGGATGGTGGCTACCGAGATCAGAGTGGATATGAATGTGCCCTGCACCATTAGACTCTCGTCGCGGCCGCATTGCAGGCAAAACATGGTGCCAAACGAGCCCACCGGCATGGCCGCCAGAATAAGGCTGATGGCCGTCACGTCGCGGCCGTAGCCCAGCGGCATCACCACTGCCAGCACCACCAGCGGCATCACCGCGAGCCGGCAAATGGCGGCTGTCCACACCCTCGGCGTGCCAGCCACTTTGCGCAGCGGCATCTGCGCCAGCGACGAGCCTATGATGACCAGCGCGGCGGGCACCGTGAGACTGCCAGCCAAAGTCACCGGAATGGTGATGGCGGCAGGGTAGCGGCGCACGCCAAGCGCCACGAGGACTATGGCCGCATATGAGCACACCATGGCGGGGCTCACAAGCACGTGCCAGTCGAAGCCCATGCGGCCGCCCTTCACCATCTGCATGCCAAGTGTGAAGGCAAACACCGTGAAGGCAAAGTTGATGATGCAGGCATAGAATATGGCTTGCGGCCCAAACAGCGATGCCACCACAGGGTAGCCGATGAAGCCCACGTTGCCAAAGGTGAGCATAAAGGCGTAGATGCCGCGGTCGTCGCGGTTGTGAGTGAACAGGCGCGACAGCAGCAGGGCCACTGCCGTCATCGCTGCGTACGAGAGCATTCCTGCCGCCATCAGCGGTACTATGAGCTGGCTGCTGGGCACTTTGTCGCCCATCACCGAGCCCAAAATCAGGCACGGGCTTGAAATCAGAATCACAAACGATGACATCTGCCGGTTGAACTCAGGCCCAATGATGCGCAGCCTTGCGGCGATGTAGCCCAGCACTACCAGTGCAAACAGCGCGGCCACTTGTGTGAAAACGTCTTGCATATCTGTGTGTCAGTCGAAATTCATTTTTTGCATGTTGCGGCGCATGTTGTTGGCCTCATCTATGCCCTTTTGGTAGTCATACTGCCGCGCTATGGGCATCAGTTCGTCGATGCCGCTGTTCACCTCGTCCTTAAGTTTCTTGCCCTGTGCGGCCAGTTGCGCCGTGGGCGACTGCTGATAGCGGGCGTACACGTCTTGCAGCGTGTGATACTTGGAGCGCACTGCGCGCACCTTCTGCTTCACGCTTTGCCGGCTCATGCCGCCGCCCTTGCCACCTTGCGCGCCTTGCGGGGTGGAGTCGGTGTCGACTCCTGCCTCATTCACAAGGCTCTCAACTGGCTTGCCAAACTCATACTGGCCGCGGGTCGAGTCGCCGGCCGACGGGGTGAACAGTTGCTTGGGCTCGCCATTGCCGGCCACCTTGCAGTAGGCCCGGCGCACCAAGCCAGGGTGCTGCACAGCAATGGCTGCGCATGCGGCCACCACGGCAGCCGCAATGCACCACAATATAGTTCGATTGCGTTTCTTCTTGTTCATTGATGCGATTTTAGTGTGATCATTTCCACTTTTTAAGGCTGAAAACTGTTGTCTGTCCCGTATCGGGGTTAACCCACTCCAGGGTCATGTGCCGGCTGCCGTTCCACTTCACGCTCAGGCGGCAGTCTGCCGGCAGGCCGGTGACCGCAATGGGCTGGTGGCGCGGGTCGGGAAAGTTGAGGTGCAGCACGCCGCCACTGTCTTCGTCCCAGTTGCCAATCACGTTGACGGTGGAGTGGTGGTCGCCCACAAGGCACATTTTAACCACTGTTGACTGGAACTCAAAAAACAGGTTGCCGCCATAGTCGGCTTTGGGTTCGCCGTCGACCGTGATTGCCTCCACCTTCCAAGCCCCGAACCACGGGCCAATGTCGCCGTTGTTGTGTGTGCAGGCCGCTGCGACAATTGCCAGCAGCACCGCTATGATTGTTGATGCCTTTGCCTTCATCGGTGAGAGTGATTTGAGTTGTGGCGGATGATACCGCTGTATGAGATGCTTAGCAGCGCGCCTGCGTTGTTGCCATACAGGCTGCCGCGGTCAACGGCCAGCTGGGCTGTGAGTTTCAGCCCTGCAATGCGCCGCGGGCTGTAGGCGGCCTCTATCATCAGCGAAGTGGCCGAGGCCGGCTGCGTGCGCGGCACAAACGGCGTGCCCCACGAGCGCCTGTAGCTGGCCAGCGCGCGGTAGTCGAGCTGTGTGCTTATGTGGCCGCTGACGCCCAGATGGAAGCCGCGCAGCAGATTGTCGGTGAATCCCATGTAGCCGTCGGTGTTGTAGATGGGCGACTTCACAAACGGCGACCCTATCGACATGCCGTGCGACTGGTAGCCGCAGTAGGCGTAGTTGTTGTAGTAGTCGTCGCTGCCTGTAGCCTGGCCGCGGGTGAGCAGGCCGCCCTCATGCCCTGGCTCGGTGTAGTCGCTGGGGCGGTAGTGGATGGGGCCGCTCTGGTTGGTCAGGTCTACATACTCCACCACCACACCGCTCACGGGCGCCATGGGGTCGGCGTTGCGCCACTCCAGCCCCCACAGGCCGTCGAAGCCGTTGAGCTTGCCTATGCCCGAGCCGTCTTCCCACGGCGACTGGTAGTAGCCGCGCAGCAGGTGGCCGTGAGGCAGCTTGCATTCCAGCATCACGTCCCACGAGCCTATGTGGTTGCCCTCAAAATAGTCGTCATCGCCCTTGTTGCCACCGCCTCCCGCTCCAGGAATCAAGGCGTGGAAAAACGCCTTGGCGTTGCTGCTCATCTTCATTTGGCTTTGCTGCTGGCCGCCTTCATACAGGCTGTAGTCGCCGCCAAACTGGCATGCGGCCTGCATGCCTATGGTGAACACCACGCGCTCGGTGGGCTTGGTGCGGAAGTAGGCGTTTTTGTAGTTAAGCCAATAGCCGGTGGTGAGTTTGTAGTTATAATAGTTGTAATGGTTTTTTAGCCAGTCGCCGTCGCTCAGGCGGTAGTAGCCGATTTCGCCGCATATCTGCACCCAGCCTCGGGTGAAGGGGATGTTTTGGAAATTGACAAATCCGGCTGCCGCGCCGGCACCCGGCCGGGCGTTGCCGCTCATCACCATGTCGCCGCTCGAGAGGCTGCCGTTGAGCAGCGGTGATGCGTGCTGCTTGGCCCCGACGGTGACAAACACGCCGCGGTATTTGCCCTCGGCATACAGTTGTTGCAGCCACACCCGTGCCGGGTGCTGGGCGTTGGGCAGAAACTGGCCGCTGGCCGCACTGTAGCGGCTGTAGTCGGCACTCGAGCTGTAGCCGGCCCACACCTCGCCGCCAAATCCCCACGACAGCCGCCGCGTGGTGTCGGTGAGTTGCCCGATGGCTGCGCTTGCCAGGGCTGAGTGGCGCTGGGTGACGGTGCCGCTGCGGCCCGAAGTGATGTAGTAGGGCGCAATGCCGCTGTTGCCCGTGTTGGCGGTGATGG
>CALBLR010000092.1 GCA_937896015.1 uncultured Prevotellaceae bacterium
CATGAATGTGAGCCGCGGCTTGTCGTTGCCCTTGTAGTGCTGCATGAAATATTGTGAAATCACTATTTGGTCAAACAGGTTCCACTGCCCCTTGTAGGCCAGTGTGCCTATGCCCTTGTCCAGCTTGTCCCACCATGGGTTGTAGAGGTCGCCGGGCTGTTTCACGTCGGCTGCGTGGCGTTTGCCGCCCAGCGCTTCGGCCACACTCTTGTCCATAGGGTCGTCGTTGAGGTCGCCCATGAATATTATGCCCTGGTTGGGGTCGTCGCGCAGCAGCGAGTCGATGGTGCGCCGTGCCATTGCGGCCGCGGCCTCGCGCAGATAGCTCGAGCGCTCTTGTCCGCCAAGGCGCGATGGCCAGTGGTTCACTATCACGCTCACCTTTTCGCCGGCAAGCATGCCGGTCACGCACATCTGGTCGCGGGTGCGGAAGCTGTCGTATCCGGGAATGTGCAGCGTGGTGTTCACCACATTCAGCACGCGAAACAGGCGGGGATTATAGAGCAGTGCCACGTCGATGCCTCGGCGGTCGGGACTGTCGTGGTGCACTATCTGCAGGTGCCAGTCCTTGATTTCGGGCTGCTTCACAAGGTCTTGCAGCACGCTCTTGTTTTCCACCTCGCTCACGCCCACTATGGCAGGGCCCATGGGGGTGTGCTTGGTCTTCATCTGGCTGATGGCGTAGGCCATGTTGTGCTGCTTCGACCAGTATTTCTGGCCGTTCCATTTGCGCGCCCCGTCGGGGGTGAACTCGCTGTCATACTTGCCGTTGTTGTTGATGGTGTCGAACATGTTCTCCAAGTTGTAGAACATCACCCCATACACTCCATATCGCTTTTCGGCGCTTATGGCGGCGGTGGCCAGCAGTGCGGCCACTATCACCAGCATTATCTTCTTCATTTGCGTGGACTCCGTGTTAGTGCTTATGCGTTGTTGTAATTTATGTTGATAACTTGTGTGGTTTGCAAAAATAGCACGATTTTTTTGTAACGGCAAAGGGTGGCAATCAAAAAAACGCAGCAGTGTGATTTTTTGCTATGGCGCGCGTTATGGCAGTGGCGCTAATTTTGCGGCGTAACTAATCGCAAACGCAAAAAAATCGTAACAATCACCATGCACAACACTAACGACACCCAACCCTCTCCCGCAGCTGCGCCACAGCAGCCGCGGCCCACCGCCCAAAAGTCCGAAATAATCGATGAAACCGTGCAAAAGCTCCACCTTGATGAGGCCACGGCCGCTGCCGTAAGGCAAATCCTCGAGCCCGTGGCGAGCGGAGTGAGCGGCAGCCTTGTGACGCTTGTAGCCAAGGCCCTTAAGCACGACGATGACGTGAAAAACGCCGACGCCGCCGGCTATTTGCGCGGCCGCAACGAGAAAATCGAGGTCCTCACCACGCCCGACAGCGCCGTGGCCGAGACCACACCGGTCAACTTTCCGCGCTATGCCAAGCGCAGTTTTTGGGACGACGTGGACTCGTAACCCCCTGCAGCAAAACACAGATGAATTTAATCAACAATTTTATCAACAACTCAAACACAAACTAACCATCATGTTTCAACAAATCATTACCCTCAAGTGCAGAGTGAAGAACACCATCGGCTGGATTAAGCGCAACCGCGCCCTGCTCATTCTGCTCGTAATCATCCTTATCATGCTGGTGCTGGCCGCCTGCAGCCATGGCGACACCATGCTGGCCGCGACCATGGTGGCCGGAGTGGCCGGTGGCAAGCATGTGGTGGGCGGCCCGCTCACCACCGACCTGGCCTCCAAGGGCAGCCCCGACCTGCTGCTTAACGAAATCGACCGCCAGATAGTGAAAATCCGCCCCATGGCCACGCCCATCGACCAGCTATCGCGCTGCGCCGGTGCCAAGCACTCGGGCAGCATGGTTGTGGACTACTACAACGTCGACACCAAGCCCACCCGCACCCGCACCGCGGCTGCCTACACCGCTCCCACCACTCTCGCGGCAAGCGCAAGCACCAAGGTGGCAATCTCGACCGACAACGACGAAATCTTCGATGCCTCCGACACCATTCTGGTGCAGGGCGTGCACGGCTACGAGCCCGACGGCGTTACGCCCAGCGACAAGGAACTGATGCTGTATGTGGTGTCGCGCGACGAGACGGGCGGACTGGTGGTGCAGGCTGTGAACGGCAAAAACATCGACAAGGCGGTGAACTGCGTGCCATCCATTGCCAAGGGCTGCACCCTGATTAGGATGGGCCGCGCGGCCAGCGAGCTCGATGTGATGTCGCCGCAGTTCGAGGCCTTGCCCACCAAGGCGCAGAACTATTGCCAGATATTCAAGATGCAAATTGAGCAGAGCACCCTCATGCGCATGGCCAACAAGGAGGTGCAGTGGAACATGAGCGACCAGGAGGAGGCCGCCATCTACGACATGCGCCTGGGCATGGAAAAGAGTTTCCTCTTTGGCGTTAAGCGCTCGCTGTGGGACAATGTGCGCAAGCAGACGCTGCTGTTCACGGGCGGCATCTGGTATCAGGCCGGCAAAACGTGGAACTACGACGACTCCTCGCTCACTCAAGACAGCATCATCGACATGATGCGGGAGGCCTTCACGGGCAATGCCGGCAGCAAGCGCAAAATCCTCATTGGCGGCTCGGGCCTCATCGGCCGGCTCAACAAGCTCGACTACAGCAAGGTGATCACCTCGCGCGACACTGTGAGCAAGTGGGGCATCGACTTCAACGAGCTGCGCTCGAAGTTTGGCACGCTGTATGTGATGCTGAGTGAGGTGTTCGACGAGTGCGGCATGGCCGACAACGGCATCGTGATCGACCCCGAGTATATGCAGAAGTACAGCCACGTGCCATTCAGCACCGAGGCCCTCAACCTAAAGGCCAGCGGAGTGCGCAACGTCGACGCCCTGGTGCTCACCGAGGCCAGCTGCCTGGTGCTGCGCTACCCCAAGGCCCACATGCGCATCATCATGCAGTAGGCCGCCGCGCAGTATAATCCTGTGAAACATAACTAAGCCAGTCTCAAAGCCCTTTCGTCAAATCGGGCTTTGAGACTGGCCTCGTTACTGTTTGCACAGGTGTGTGCGCGTCACGCCATGTTCTCATCAATCCATTGCTCTGGCTGCGGGTTGAAGCGGATCTTGTCGTGCCCTATGGCCAGGCGGTAGATGTCGCCGCGCTTGCCGGCTATTACATACGGGTTCTCGCCGTTGGCCTCAGGCCACTTCACAGTGCGTGTCACAATGCGGTTGATTTTGCTCAGCGCCTGGTTGCGCAGCTCGCTGCTGCACATATATTGTTCCACCTTTTGCATGGCCTCGGCCCGTGGGCAGTCTTTCAGGCAGCTGTAGATGGCGGCCAGCTCGCTGGCGTGGTCCACAAGGTCTTTCAGGCGCACCCCGTCGGGGTGGCGCATGAAAAACATATACAGCATTTTCTGTATGCACGACATTTTTAGCTCCACCTCGTCGTAGTCGGGCAGAATTATCTTGAAGTCGTTGTTCACCACAATTGGGCTTTCCATTGTGGGCGAGATCACTATTTTTCCTGTAAGGGCCTTGCGAAGCTTTTCGGTGGGGTCGCTGTGGGTGCGCAAAATGTATTCGGTAATGAGGCTGCGCAGTTGGTCTTCGAGCTTCTCATACTCCTCGTCGATTTCATGCTCCTGAGTCCTCTCTTGAACATCACCCGGTGGTGTGCGAGAGCGTCTTTTCGAAGGTAGCGCGCGGTCGAGGCAGAATTTCATCGAGAGGGAGGTCTCAATGTCGTCGTCAGAGCCGTCCCGAAACAGCAAGCCTTCGTCGGCATCGTAGTAGTCGGTTGCGCCAAAGTATTCAGCCGACGTGTCGGCCCAGTTCACATACACCTCTTTGTCGCCGGTCTGGGTGTCGAAAATGTCGGTGGATTGGGTCAGTAGTTCTTCCGACAAACAATCAACCGCCCTCCACATGAGTCCATGCATGTGGCGCACGCGTATGCTCAGCGTGGCGTCGCGCCCTATGTTCACAAGGTTGAATCGCTTGGTCTCAACGCTTATGTCATAGCCTTTTGGCCGTTTGTCCACCACAATCTGCGGCTTGGCCTGCCCCAGCAGGGAATCGCTGTGCAGATTGTTGCGCAACTCGTTGGCTATTTGCTCTGAGCTTACGCGTATGGTCACCGTTGGGTTTAGTGATTCATTTGTCGTTGTCATAAAAAACTGTTGTGTTATGTTTTGTTTGAGTTATATGCAGTTATCATTCTTCAAAGAATCGGCTGCTGCGTGCTATTCTCTTTCTTATCTTTTCTTCATCGCTTGTCGACTCGTCGCGCATGAATGCAACCTGGTCGTCGGTCCATGCGTCACAGCATTCGCTGAAGCGTATGGCCATGCCCCTCACACCTGTCTGCGACTTTTCGAATTCCAGCGCGTTGTCGATCGATAGACCGTAGGCCACGCTTTCCACATCGTGGTCGGCGCCCATGTAGGCAAACATCCACCCCTCTTTCTTATACGCTTCGATAAGGGATTTTATTGCCTTGTGGCTGAATTCACGCGACGAATTTTCGTATCCGTCGGTAATGATGGTCACCTGCACTGTAGTGTTTTTGTCGTCGCCCACCATGTCGTGCAGACGTGTGATGTTGTTGCCGATGGCGTCGTAGAGCGGTGTGCAGCAGCAGGGACGGTAGTCCTTCAGCGTCAGCGGCTTGGCCTCTTCCACGGGCACGTTGTTGTAAATCACCTGTAGCGAGCAGCTGCAGAATGCCACGAGTGTCACCATCGATTTCTCGTCGGCCTCGTGTGCCTGCTGGCGTGCGCGCATCGAGGCAATGGTCTCGTTCACTGC
>CALBLR010000093.1 GCA_937896015.1 uncultured Prevotellaceae bacterium
AATCAAAATATTATAAAATATAACTAATTAAGTATCAGTGAGGTTTGAAGACAAAAAAAGTCATAATCGGTTTGTGATTATGACCCTTGTGTGATCCGGCTGGGACTCGAACCCAGAACCCTCAGCTTAGAAGGCTGATGCTCTATCCAGTTGAGCTACCGGACCAGATTCCCTTCAGTGCCCCGTGCAACAGCTGCCGTGGGCATAAAAGCGGTGCAAAGTTAATGCTTTTTTTGCGTCTGTCAAAGCAATTGCGCCAAAAGCCGCATCTTTTCTCAGTTCACAAGGCTGCGGTAAAAGTTTCCAAAATTGCATCGTTGGTTCTACTTATCTATAATTTCAACCCTCCACCCCAGATGTAGCAAGTCGGAAATTCGGTCGAGCAGGCGTTTCTTGGTGGCTGTGTTGCAATGTGTATTGACATAGAATCCATCGCTGGCATAATGCTGTTGGCTTACCGGATTGCGATTTTTCTCGCGTGACACCAAATTAAGTTTGTCGAGCATTATGTTGAGTTGAGCCACGTTCATGGGACCAGCCCATTGAATGGCTTTGGTCATAGTGGAGCTGGCGTCGCGGTCTTGGATTATGTCGCCATGGGGCAAAACACGCATAATCCTTTAGCAGGCATCTTTTTGACGGCAATGCGTGTCTCAATCATTGCCTCAACAATAGGCTCTGAACATGTCAGCGATGAGTCTTTGTTGGCAATGAACGGGCTGTTGTCGTCTTTTGATAATTCAGAGGAATCTTCCTTTTTTGTGACCTTGCAGACCACATCAAATTCATGCATTTTTCCCACATCGGTTGACATGCCTATATTAGCGAGTTTGCTTCCTTTGTATTCGAAGGCCACAATTACACCTTTGTCTAATCCTAATGCGGGTAATTCCTTTATTGCAGACTTCATTATCACAGGCATAAGCTTGAATTTGAGAACTTCGTGCTCTGCTTGTCTTATTTGGCTGGAAAGTTCCTCGGGAACATCGCTGCCAAACTCCCTAAAGGTGTCTCTTTTTTGATATAATTGTTGTAACTTGTCCATCGCATACAAATGTTGTTAATGATAAAGAACATGTCCCACTGCTTATCTTGCGGTCAATAGGGCCTTGACCCTATTATCGGCCAGGCTGTCAGGCGAATTTGCGCAGCTGCTCCACTACGGTGGCGGCTGTCTGCACGCCTGTGGCCATCCACACGGGCTGGCCCTGCTTGAATATGATGAGCGTGGGCACTGCCTGCACGCCATATTGCATGGCCAGCTGCTCGTTCTGGTCGATGTCGATCTTTATCACGGTGGCGGCGTCGCCCACCGTCTGCTTTATCTCCTCAAGAATGGGGTGCATCATTTTGCACGGCCCGCACCAGGTGGCGAAGAAGTCGACCAGGGTGGGGCGGCTTGACGCAATCAGTTGTTCAAAATTGTTCATAATAGTTTTTGTCTTTTTTTTGCCTAATGAGGTTGCAAATTTCGTGCCACTGCTGCGCCCCTATTTGCGCGAGAAGTAGCTCTTGGCCAGCGGGCGCATGTTGTAGTGCGAGGCCATGGTCTCGCCGTAGGCGCCGGCCGAGCGGATGGCCACCAGGTCGCCGCGGCGTGTGACGGGCAGATGCTCGTTGCGCCCGAACACGTCGCTCGACTCGCATATGGGGCCCACCACGTCGTAGACGTCGCTGGCGGTGTCGCTCGATGTGAGGTTCTGAATCACATGGTGTGCCTGGTAGAGGGCGGGGCGGATGAGGTCGGTCATGCCGGCGTCGAGTATCACAAACTTTTTGTTGCGGTTTTCCTTCACAAACACCACGCGGGCTATCAGCGAGCCGCACTGCGCCACCACCGAGCGGCCCAGCTCAAAGTGCAGCTGCTGGCCTTTGCGCAGCTTCAGGTTTTTCTTGAAGGTGTCGAAGAAGTGTGCAAAGTCGGGTATGGTGTTGATGTCGGGCTCGTCGTAGTCCACGCCCAGGCCGCCGCCCACGTTAATCATTTCGAAGTGAATCTGGTGGCGGTCGAAGTAGTCGAGCAGGCTGTTGACCGACTCGCACAGCATGGCAAATGGCTTCATCTGTGTGATTTGCGAGCCCACGTGGAAGTGCAGGCCGCGCAGGTGGATGTTGGGCAGCGCCATGGCTGTGTCGACGGCGTGGGCCAGCATCTCGATGTTGATGCCAAACTTGTCTTCGGCAGTGCCGGTGGTGATGTAGCGGTGGGTGTGGGCGTCGATGTCGGGGTTGACGCGTATCGACACGTTGGCCACTTTGCCCTTTTTGCCCGCCAGCTCGTTGATCACCTGCAGCTCGGGCACCGATTCCACGTTGAAGCAGTATATGTCGTTGTCGAGGCCGAGGTTGATTTCCCAATCGGTCTTGCCAACGCCCGAATACACCATTTTGTCGGGGCTGAAGCCTGCCGCCAGCGAGGCTTTAATCTCGCCGCCGCTCACCAGGTCCACGCCGAGGCCCTTTTTCACCACCTCTTTGAGTATGGCGGGG
>CALBLR010000094.1 GCA_937896015.1 uncultured Prevotellaceae bacterium
CTGCCTCCAGCACGCGCAGCACACCCACAGCGTCAACATCGGCCGTGAACTCTGGCGAGTCAAAACTCACCTGCACATGGCTTTGCGCCGCCAGATTGTAGATTTCGTCGGGCTGTACGGCCTTCACCACCTGCACCAGGCTCATTGAGTCGCTCAGGTCGCTGTAGTGCAGGTGGAAGTGGGGCGTGCCCTCGAGGTGGGCAATGCGCTCGCGGTAGTCAACCGAACTGCGGCGTATGGTGCCGTGCACGTCATAGCCTTTTGCCAGCAGAAATTCTGCCAAAAACGAGCCATCTTGTCCAGTGACTCCCGTAATCAATGCTCTTTTCATATGCTTATGCTTGAGTATGCTTTGTTCTTTATGTGTTATTGCATGTGCCGTTAGCACACTGCAAATTTACGCTTTTTTTGCTATTTACCCGTAATTATGCCTCTTAAATCGTGCTGGCCGCTTCTACTGTAGCATGGCGGGCAAAAACGCATGTAACAAAACTATAACATTTTTGTTTGCGATTTTGTGGACGGACGTTTTGATTTGTTGAAAAAGTTTGTAATTTTGTGGGTAAAGTGCTGCCTTGCCCTTTTTCGCAGCACGGGTGTTTTGATATTTGAAATAGAGAGTTGAGCGCTTAAAGGCTGAAAAGTATAGGGTCATTTCACGTAGATGTGTGAAATCCATTGCTTCCGCCTGAGCCTTGGCCGTTGAATCAAAAAATTGAAGATCATTATGTGTGTGCCACACGTGGTGCACGGCAAGACAGATAGCCCCACGCTGCTTTGCAAAATGGCTGCACAGGCCGTTGGCGGAGCGCTGAGGCGAGCCTTAAATCAATAATATGCCAGGCACATTTTTTATTCATACTATTTATTCCTAAATGCGTCGCGAAGTGATTTCGGGGCGCATTTTTTGCTGTGCGGGGGCCTGGCGGCTTTGGCCTGGTGCGCATTTTGCACTAACTTTGCCGCCAGTCAACGAAAAAATACATATATCAAAACTTATGGACTACATACTTTTAATCGCCGGCCTCGGCATACTGCTTCTCGGGGCCAACTATCTGGTAGACAGCTCGGTGGCCATTGCCCAGCGCGCTAAGATTTCTAACTTCATCATCGGTCTCACTGTGGTGGGCATCGGCACCTCGGCTCCCGAACTGATGGTGTCGGTGACTTCGGCCATCATGGGGCACGGCGACATGGCCGTGGGCAATGTGGTGGGCTCAAACATATGCAATGTGCTGCTCATTCTCGGCGTAACGGCAGTGATCACGCCCTTTGCCATCGATTCGCTCACCACCAGGCGCGACATCCCGTTTGCCATTGGGGCAACGCTGCTGCTGGTGCTGCTGGCCAACGACTCGATGGTGCCCGGCATCGCCGCCAACACGCTGTCGCGCCTCGATGGCATATTCATGCTGCTGATAATGGTGGCCTACATGGTGTGGATCCTCATTGTCAAGGCCAAAAATCCGCAGGCCGCCATCGACGAGGCCGACGGCCAGTGCCAGTCGCGCCTTGCCGGCAAGTCAGCCTGGCTGCTGTGGACAGTGGTGGTGGTGTCGCTTGCGGCCCTCATTGGCGGCGGACAGATGTTTTTGCAGTCGGCTCAGCGCCTGGCCCATGCATGGGGCGTGAGCGATGCCGTGATTGCCATCACGGTGGTGGCCGTGGGCACTTCGCTGCCCGAGCTGGTGACGGCTGTGGTGGCAGCGTGCAAGCGCAATGCGCAGCTGGCCTTGGGCAACGTGATAGGCTCGTGTGTGTTCAATGTGCTGTTCATTCTTGGCGCCTCTGCCGCCATCACCCCCATCACGGTGCAGGGCGTGGGCCTTGCTGACTATGGCATGATGATGCTGTCGATGGTGCTGTGCTATGTGGTGGTGTTCACGTTTGGCAAAAAGAAGATGGACCGCATCGAGGGCGTTATATTCCTTGCCCTGTATGTGGCCTACACCGTGTGGCTGCTGGTGCACTGAGCCTCAGCGGCCCGAATATGTGATGCCGAAGCCCACCAGGCGGTCGTAGCGGCTGCCCACGGGCCGCTGGTACACCTTCACCAGATATTGGTTGATGGTTTGGTATTTGTCGCCTTCCACCTTGGCGGTGACGCCAGTGGCCGAGCCTTGCGGGAGCCACAGATACTGGTAGTTATACGACCCCTGCTTTAGCAGCATCGAGCCCTCGTAGCAGCCCGTGGCCGCATTGTAGCGCATCTGCGTGGCTGCGCTGGGCAGCCCGGCGGCGAATGCTCCGTCGATGTGCAGCGTGCCGCCGCTGAGCTCGCGGCCTGTGTGCAGGCTGAAGTGGGCCACCGTGTAGTCGGCCTCCACGTTGCTGCGCTCGCTGCCCGAGCAGCGCACGGTGAAGTGGCCGTATTGCGTCTGGTCGTAGCTGTAGGCCGCGTCGGCCCGCTCGGCGTCGGTGCGCAGCACAGCGTGGTAGTAAGGCTCGTGAAACTCGATGCGGTCCACACCCATGTTCGAGGTGTTGATGTTAACCGTCTCAAACCGGCGGTACTCGTTGCCGGCCGCAAAAATCAGACTCGGCGTGTGGTCGAATTTCACCTGGTTGCCGCTCACCATCAGCGGGCGGGTAAGGGTTACCTCGTTGTCGGTGCGCACGTTTTGGCTCACCACGGCGGTCAGCTCGTTGTAGGGGTCGCTTATGGCGCCGGGCTTCGACGTCACGGTGAATGCCACCTGCTGGTGGCTGGCGTTGTAGTCCACATCGGTGCGCGAGGTTGCCTCGGCCGACACGCCCACGCGGTTTTCACTCACCGAGAACCGCGTCTGCAGCAGCACCTTGTCGGGGTCGTCCTGCTCATACACCCGCACCACGTAGTTGCCGCTTACCTTGAGCCTCATGTCGGGGTTGGGAATGGTGAAGTTGTAGTTATAGTAGTTGGCAAAGGTGCCGTTGCTCTGGGCATAGTCGGTGATGTCGGCGTAGTTGAATCCGTCCACGTATTCGCTCTCCACCAGCTGCGACGGCTGCCAGTCGGCGTTGCAGTGCTGCACCGAGTAGCGCAGATAGTGCGCGTCATAGTCCATCAGGTCGAAGTTCACGCGCAGCGCGTCGTCGCCGCCGAGCACTATCACGGGCGGCATATACTGGTTGCTCAGCGGTGCCGTCACCAGCGAGTGCACGCGGCTGTCGGTGATTTTCACGCCGGTGTCCATTTTCTGCGCCTGTGCGGCGATGGCCGCAATGGCTATGAGGGGTAATATCATCTTTCGCATAGTCTGTCGTTATTCTTTAGTGTGTGTGGTTTGCTGTGGCCAAAGTTATGAACTTATCGGC
>CALBLR010000095.1 GCA_937896015.1 uncultured Prevotellaceae bacterium
CCGACAAGCTCAACAGCTCGGGCGTGACCGTGCCAGAGATATTCACTGCCCTTGAGAAGAACAACAGCAACACCGGCGGCAGCTATATAGAGCAATCGGGAATGCAGTACTTCATTCGCGGCATTGGCATTGCCACATCGCTGCGCGACATCGAGAAGATTCCCATCAAGACGGTGAACGGCGTGCCCGTGCTGGTGAGCGACGTGGCCCAAGTGCGCCTCGGGTCGGCCACGCGCTATGGTGCCGTGACCCGCAATGGCGAGGGCGAAGTGGTGTCGGGCATCACACTGATGCTAAAGGGCGAAAATTTCCAGGATGTGATTAAAAACGTGAAGGCGCGCATCGCCACCATCGAAAAAGGCCTGCCCGAAGGCGTGGTGATAGAGCCGTTTATCGACCGCACGCAGCTTGTCCACCGCGTGACGGGTACCATAGCCCGCAACCTGATTGAAGGCGGCTTGATAGTGATTTTCATCCTCATTCTGTTTCTGGGCAATGCCCGGGCAGGTATAGTGGTGGCATCGGTCATACCATTGTCGATGCTGTTTGCCTTTGGCATGATGCGCACGTTTGGCGTGAGCGGCAACCTGATGAGCCTTGGCGCCATCGACTTCGGCCTGATTGTGGACGGCGCGGTTATAATAGTGGAGTGCGTGTGCACCTACATAGCGTCGCACTCTGGCAGCTTTGCCGGCGGGCGCCTGACGCAGCGGCAGATGGATCAAACTGTGGCTCGCAGCGCCGGTGCCATGATGAGTTCGGCCGCGTTTGGCGAAATAATAATAATGACGGTGTATGTGCCGCTGTTCACGCTGGTGGGCATTGAAGGCAAGATGTTCCGTCCAATGGCACTGACGG
This sequence comes from uncultured Prevotellaceae bacterium, assembly GCA_937896015.1. Lineage (GTDB taxonomy): Bacteria > Bacteroidota > Bacteroidia > Bacteroidales > Muribaculaceae > Sodaliphilus. The sequence continues at coordinate 859 of CALBLR010000095.1, forward strand.
TGTTTTTTGCCATATTGGGTGCGTTTCTGCTGTCGCTCACCTATGTGCCTGTGGCGAGTGCGGTGATTCTGAGCAAGAAGTCGACACACAAGCGCAACTTCTCCGACAAAATGATGGAGCGCATCTCAGCGGCCTACAAGCCGCTGCTTGAGCACAGCCTGAATCACGGCCGCGCCCTGATTGCGTTAATGGTGGCGCTGCTTGCCGCCAGCCTGGTGGTGTTCAGCCATATGGGCGGCGAGTTCATCCCCAACCTTGAGGAAGGCGACCTTGCCGCCGAGGTGAGCATGTGCCAGGGCACGTCGCTGTCGCAGATGATAAAGTCGTGCACTCAGGCCGAAGCCATACTTAAAAAACAGTTCCCCGAGGTGAAGCAGGCAGTGAGCCGCATCGGCAGCAGCGAGATACCCACCGATCCCATGCCTGTGGAGAGGGCCGATATGATGATTTCGCTGAAACCCAAGGACGAGTGGACCTCGGCAAAGACGCAGAGCGAGCTCACCGAAAAGATGGAGGAGGCTCTGAGTGTGATTCCCGGACTGCACGTGGAGATGTCGCAACCCATACAAATGCGCACCAACGAGCTGATCACCGGCATCAAGCAGGATGTGGCCATAATGGTGTATGGCGACGACCTGGACAAACTCACTGCCACGGCTGGACAGATAGCGCGCCTTATTCGCGACATCGACGGCGTGACCGACCCGATGGTGGAAAAGGTCACCGGACTGCCACAAATTCAGGTAAAGTTCGACCGCGACCGCCTGGCCAGCTATGGCATCAACATCAGCGATGCCAACAGCATAATAAAGACGGCCTTTGCCGGCAGCACGGCGGGCACGATATATGAGAACGACCGCAGCTTCGACCTGGTGCTGCGCATGGACAAGGACATGCGCAACGATGTGGAGTCGCTGCGCGGCCTCTACATTCCGCTACCCAGCGGTGGCTCGGTGCCGCTTGAGCAGGTGGCCAGCATTGGGTATGAGAACGCGCCGTCGCAAATCACCCACGAGGAGGGGCAGCGGCGCATCTACATAGGCTTCAACGTGCGCGGACGCGATGTGCAGAGCACTATTGCCGACATTCAGCAGCGGCTCAACGAGCGGCTCAAGTTGCCCACGGGCTACTACTATGAATATGGAGGTCAGTTTAAGAACATGGAGGAGGCCAAGTCGCGCCTCAGCGTGGCACTGCCAGTGGCGTTGCTAATAATTCTCATACTGCTATATGCCACATTGGGCACCGTGCGCGAAACGCTGTATGTGTTCACTGCAATTCCGCTGTCGGCCATAGGAGGCATCATGGCCCTGTGGCTGCGCGGAATGCCATTCAGCATTTCGGCAGGTGTGGGCTTCATAGCCCTGTTTGGCATTGTGGTGCTCAACGGCATCGTGCTCATCAACCAGTTTAATGCGTTTGAGCGCCAGGGCATGGCCAGCGTGCACGACCGTGTGGTCAAGGGCTGCCTGCTGCGTCTGCGCCCAGTGCTGATGACCGCGCTTGTGGCATCGTTTGGTTTCTTGCCAATGGCCATCAGCACCAGTGATGGAGCCGAGGTGCAGCGCCCGCTGGCCACGGTGGTCATAGGCGGCCTGCTGACGGCCACATTCCTCACGCTGCTTGTGCTGCCGGCCATCTACAAACTGTTTACAGCTGAGAAGAACCAAAACAAAGAGATAAATCATGAGCAAAGTTAAAGCATTAGTTCTGGCTACCGCCCTACTCGCCCAGTGCGGCGCAACAATGCGGGCGCAAAACGCAATATGCAGCCTCGACAGCTGCCTGAAAGTGGCACTCGACTCCAATCTCACGGTGCGCGCCAGCGCAATCGAAGCCCTGAAGGCCAAAGACATGGAATCGACCTATTTGGAGCTTGACCCAACGGAAATAACTCTTGCGCAAGACCCCACATCGGGCGGCAGCCCCGACAACAGCCTCAGCGTGACACAAAGCTTCAGCATGCCCAGCGTGTACAGGTCGCGCCACAAGCAGCTGAAGGCGCAAACCAGCGTGGCGCGTGCACGCACACAGCTGTCGCGCAACGAGCTGGCCATGCAGGTGACCAGCGCCTACTACACTCTGCTGCGTCAGCGCGCCGCTTGCCGCTTGCTGCAGCGGCAAGACAGCATATTCGACAATTTCAGGCGCATTGCCACAGCCAAGCACACCAATGGAGAGGCAAGTGCACTCGAACGGATGAATGCCGAGCGCGAGCAGAGTGAGAACAAACTTGACCTTGCCAGTGCACTCAACGACTACGACCAGGCCCACAGCCAGTTGCAAATGCTGCTCAACACATCGCGCACCATTGTGCCGCAAGAGCAGGAGCTGCTGCCCATAGGTCAGGACAAGGCCTTCGGCGCATTTGACGCAAGCGCCACCATGGCCGACAGCGTGAACGCACTTGAGGTGAAAGCAAGCGAACTCGAACTGAGTTGCACCAAAAAGGGCTACTTGCCGTCGGTGTCACTGTCGTTGCGCGGGCAGCTGCTGATGAAGTGGTTCAACCCTTATAATGTGGATCGCGAGCGGTTTGAGAAAGGCAACTTCATGGGCTTTGAACTTGGAGTGAGTGTGCCGCTGTCGTTTGGAGCCATACGCGGCAAGGTGCGCGCAGCGCAGCGCGACGTGGAAGCTGCCAAGCTCAACCGCGAACAGCAGGCGGCAACCATGCATAACACCCACAAGCAGCTGCTCAACGAGTATGTCAAATCCAAGCAGGCCGTGGACTACTACATGACTACTGGGCTGCCGCAAGCAGCCGAGATGGAACGGCTGTCGCAGCTGTCGTACTGCAACGGTGAAATCAACTACACCGAACTGGCACAAAACCTGAAAAGTGCCAACGATGTGCGCCTGAGCGCCATCGAGGCCATTGACCGCTTCAACCAAGTGGTGATCAAACTAAATTATATTAACGGTAAAAACTATTAGCAACCAATGACTACTATAAGCAGCATATTCAAGTGGGCTTCGGCCATTGCCGCCATGCTGGCGATAACAGCCTGCAGCCAAGACGGGCAAAAGCCGGAGCCGAAAGAAGAGGCAGAGGCCGAACAGAGCGAAATCACACTCACCAACGCCCAAATCAAGGCGGTGGGTATCGAGATAGGCCGAATGGAGAAAAGAAACCTAACGCAGGTGATACGCACCAGCGGCAACATGGAGGCCGACCCGCAAAGCCGGGCCGACGTGACGTCGCTGATTGGCGGAATGCTGCGCTCCATCACCGTGAAGGAGGGCGACAACGTGCGCGCCGGCCAGGTGGTGGCCTGGATTGAGAACACCAGTATCCTTGAAATGCAAAAGAACTACATGGCCGCTGTGCAAGAGCTGCACGCCGCCCAGCAAGAGCTGCTGCGGCAAA
>CALBLR010000096.1 GCA_937896015.1 uncultured Prevotellaceae bacterium
ATGTATGTGGTTTGCACCGACGTCGACACCGGCCGGGCCGTGTATCACCGCTGCGATGAGGCCACCCACGCCACCTACGACTGGATCCGCGCCTCGGCCTCGATGCCAATGGCGGCGAAAATGGTGAAGCTCGACGGCCGGCGGCTGCTCGACGGCGGCGTGGCCGACTCCATTCCGCTCGCCTTCATGGAGGGCAAGGGCTATGGGCGCAACGTGGTGGTGCTCACCCAGCCCGAGGGGTTTGTGAAGCAGCCCAGCCCGCTTCAGCCGCTGCTCGACGTGTGGATGCGCCGCCACCCGCGCTTCGTCGAGGCCCTGCGCCGCCGTCCGGCCATGTACAACGCCGAGCTGGCGCTGGTGGCCGAGCGCGAGCGGCAGGGCAGGGCCTTTGTGTTCAGGCCCGATGCCAAGCTGCCCATCAACCACATCTCGCACTCGCCCGAAATGCTGATGCGCACCTACGAACTTGGACGCAAGGTGGCCCATGAGCGCGTGGCGGCGTTGCGCGCCTTCATGGCCGGCGAGTAGGCACTTTTTGCCCTTGCGCCAAATGCCCTTTGCTGCCTATTTTTGCGCATTTGCTTTCACCTGCAAATGCGTTAGCCTATGGAAAACACTACCATTCACAATTTTGACTATTCCCTTGCTGGACTAAATGCCGCCTTGGCCGAAAACGCGCGGCGCAAGTCGGCCAAGGCCGTGGCCTACGACCCTCTCACAGGCCTTGGCTGCTGCGGCGAGCGGCGCACGGTGGCCATCGACTTTGGCGGCGGCGATGTGCGGCAGCTGCACCTGCCTGTGGCCATGTTGCGCGCCCACAGCGCGCTTGGCGCGGCTTTGGAGCCTGGCTTTGCCGGCGTTGTGGCCAACCCGTTTGGCACGGCCGAGGCTTTCAGCCGCGCGCGCATTGCCCACGACTTTGAATACTGGTGCCGCGTGTGCGCCACAGTCACCCTCAAGGGCCTCGGGCGCGAGGGACCGCTGGCGCTCAACGCCCCGCAGCGCCGCCTGGCGGCCGAACTCGAGCGCCAGCGCCTTGCCCGCCAGCCCATCAGGGTGGTGCTGCTCAAGGCTCGGCAGTGGGGCGGCAGCACGCTGGTGCAGATGTACATGGCTTGGATGCAGCTGGTGGTGCGCACCCACTGGAACAGCGTGATTTGCGGCCACCTGCGCGGCACCTCGGCCGCCATCAAGGGCATGTACACGCGCCTGCTGCGCCGCTATCCGCACGCGCTGCTGCCAGGTGGCGTGCGCCCGGCATTCAAGCGCTTCGAGGGCTGTGGCAGCGCACACGTGGTCGCCGGGCGCGACTGCCTGGTGGTCACCGGCTCGGCTGTGTCGCAAGAGGCCATACGCGG
>CALBLR010000097.1 GCA_937896015.1 uncultured Prevotellaceae bacterium
CTACTTCAAGGGCGACACTGTGATGAATGGCGGGCGCAGCTACAAGAAGATGTATATGACGTTTATCGACGCGCCCGAGATGGAAAGCAGCGCATGGCCGCTGGCCTGGGTGCGTGAGAGCGACAAGCGGGTGTATGCCGTTATCAACAAGATGCATCCATACAACAAAACCGACCTTATAACCACCCGTGACGGCCGCCCTATTGTATATGCCGACGACTACGAAACCTCCGGCGAGATGATGCTGAACGACTTCAACGACATGCCGGGCTTCTACAAGAAGTCAACCTTCACCGAAACGGTGGTGAGAAGCGACAGCGATGTGGTGATTGACGGCTACAAGCGCGTCACCTACCAGGGCGAGCACAACACGAATTTCAAAATTGCCGAGGGCTACGGAGCAATCGAGAGCAGTGGAAACTTCTTGTTTCCATATCGCTCGTCATTCACGGGCGGGATACACGACTACTCGACGGGGCTAAGCTACATAGCCAACGAAAACGGCGAAATTGTGTATAAATCGCGGCTGTATGACAAGCATCACACAGCAATAGCGACCGTGCGTGCCGATGGCGGCTGCGCCATTGCCGTGGACGGCGGCTATATCGTGGCCAGGGCCGGCGATGCCGCAGCCACACTGAGAGTAGTGGACATGAGCGGCGCCGTGGTGGCTAAGCGCCACGTTGAGGCAGGCGGCAGCGCAAGCGTGAGTACAGCCGGATTGGCTCCAGGCGTGTATGCCGCAGTGGTGACCTCGCCCACAGGCCGCGCGTGCCAAAAGGTGGCTGTGCGCTGACGGCGCAAAAAGAAACAGTTGCGGCCCGATTACCTCTTTAACGAAGCAATCGGGCCGCATTAATTTATGCGCGTACAGAGTTACGCTTTTATCAATTACTCAATGGTCGACGCCATCTCGGCAAGGGGGATGCTGCATGCCAGACCCACTATCACCGACAGCACGAATAGCACGGCAAACACTATGTAGCCCACCATGTTCCACTTCTTGGCCTCGTCGGCCTTGGCCTGCGCACCATTGAAGTCGCCTGCAGCCCACAGTTTGTTGGCATTGCTGGAGCTGGACAGCGAAAGAATGCCAAACACAATCGGAATCCACGTGCAGCACAGCACGCTGAGCACTATCAGCACAATTGCCGGAGCCGAGCTGAAGTTGCCTGCAGCCTGCGGCTGGGGTGCGTACTGCTGCTGGGGCTGCCCTTGCAAAGGCGGCTGCGGCCAGGCACCCTGCGTGGGCGGCTGCGGCGGCTGGGCTTCGCCAAAGGCCATGCGCGGCGGCTCGGGCTGCAGCAGGCGGGCCAGTTCGGGCACTTGCGCCGCCGGCAGCCACTGTGCCATGCCCTCGTGCCACACAAGGGTGTCGGGTGTGAGTCCGTTGAGCTGCAGTTCGCTTTCCTCCATCGGGCCAAATTGCTGCCCGTTTTTTGCCATATAGTATTTCATGCGCTAAAATTCTGTGGGGTGATACTTCTTGAGCAGCGCCATCAGGCGTGCGCCCTTGGCTGCGTTGCCGTTTTCGTTGTAATAGCCCGCCAGGGCCTTGGCCGGCTCAAGGCAGTTGGTGGTGAAGAAGCGCTCGCTCATGCCAAGCGCCTCCTCAAGATACTTCACGCCTTGGACGGTGTCGCGCTCCAGCCCGTGGGTGCCCATGTAGGTATACAGTCCCACATAGGCCATGCCCTCCTGATTGCCCTGCTGGGCGGCCATAAGGGCATAGGCGGTGGCGGTGGAGTCGTTGGGCTCGATGTAGTATTCACCGCTGGCATACGACTTAAGGCCATCACGGTAGGCGTTGAACAGTTCGGCCGAGGCATCGCCGCTGCCCTTGTCGCTGGCCTGCTTCAGCAGGTCGATGCCCTTCAGTTTGTCGGCCTTGGTGTCGGGCGACATGGCAATGATGCAAAAGCCCTTGCGCTCGAGCGCATACACCGAGCCCGAGTCGATGCACTCGTCGAGCATGCCCATGGCCTGCTGCTGGTCGATGCTGTATTCGGGCACCTGCGCGGTGAATATCATGTAGGCCAGCCGCACCTTGCTGTCGAGGTCGCCTTCGTCAACGGCCTTCAGCAGATAGGGCAGAGCCTTCT
>CALBLR010000098.1 GCA_937896015.1 uncultured Prevotellaceae bacterium
CCACGCTATACACGGCCACCGGACGGCCCTGAGCGTTGCGCACGTGAATTGCACCTGCCGCAGCCCACACGGTGGGCAGGTCGGCATCGAGAGCGTCAACGCCCGAGCAAAGCACCTGCACTGTGTTGCTGTAGGCACTCTCGCCACGGTCGTAGAGTGCGGTCACGTTGTAGCGGTAGGTCTTGCCCTCCTCAACGGCCGCATCGGTGTAGGCGCTTTCTTCAACCACTGCGGAGTTGAGCTTGCTGCCGTCGCGGTACACGTTGAAGCCCTGCAGCTGCAAAGGCGCGGGATTGGCGCCCTCATACTGGATTTCGTCGACAAGCAGCGCATACACGTCGGCCGACACGCAATGGATGGCAAAATACTTGGCATCGGCAGGCAGAGTGAACTCATATTTAGTCCACTTGGCCGGCACTACATTCACGTTGCCAATGGTCTTGAATGTGGCTGAATCGGTGCTCTCGGTAGAGTATGCAAACTCGAAGCGCTCGAGGCCATAGAGGCTGGTGACGCTGCGGGCCATGAGGCTCACCTTGGTGCCGCCCTTCACCTCGGGCGAAATCAGCCAGTCGTTGTTCTGCGAGCCTGCAGCGTCGAAGCACACTGCCATCTGGTTGCCCAGGTAGGGCTGCCACAGCTGCGAAGTGATGCCAGCCTTCGAGGGGTTGAACACCTGGAAGGCCATGAGCGAGCCGGCATTGGGATAGTCGTAGCTGCCGCTCTCGCTGCTGCTGTTCTTTATGTCGTAGGTAGCGCACTGGTCGCCGTCGTAGAGCGTCCAGTTGCCAAAGTTCTTGATGGTGAACGCCTCATAGGTCTCAAATCCCTCGGTGGTGGCGGTAGAGGCCTGGCTGTCGTCAGGCTCGCTCCACGAGAGTTTCACCCAGCCGGCAGTGGCCTGCGCGGTGAGGTCGGCCACGGCGGGGACATCATTGGCCGGGATCTCAACCTTCACCTCCTTGCTCACATTGTTGGTGGGATCGTCGTCGGCATCGGCCACCACGCGCACGGCGTAGGTGTAGGTGTTGCCGGCGTCGGCAATGGTGGGAGCCACGGTGAACGAGAACGTCTTCTCGGCACCAAATGCATGCGCCTCCGCGGCCTCCTGGGTGGCAGCCACCTCGCCGTTGCGCAGCAGCTGCACCTTGTAGCCGCTGGCGGTGGTGGCGCCGCCATTGAACACAGTGGCGGTGATTTGGCGCTCAGAGCCCACTGCTATCTTCTCGGGCGCGCTGATTTCGCTCACCGAGAGATCGTTGTCCTTAACATCCTTAATGGTGATGTTGTCGATGTGCATATCATAGCTCAGGTAGTTGTGCGTCTTGAATGCCACTTGGAAGTCGCTGGCGCCCACATAGTCCTTGAGCAGCACATCGTAGCGATACCAGCCGTTGCCGTTGATGAGGTGGATGGGCTTGGTCACATCGGTGTATTTGCCGTCGACCAGCACCTGGGCGGTCATCGTCTCGTTGTAGTGCGAGTAGCCGTTTTCGGTGTCGGGGTTGTAATACTGGTAGAACCAGAACGAGAGCACAGGATTTTTGAGGCCCTTAACGTTGATTTTAGGCGAAATCATGCGCGACTCCACATCGATGTAGTCGGTGTAGGCAATCAGGTAGCCGCCGTCGCCGTCCTGTGCCGACGGGCGCGGGCCGCGATCCCACTTGTCGTGGGTGAAGCCCCAGTAGCGGCCATAGAATGCGTTGCTGAAGGGGCTGGGGTTGATCACCTCGGCTATCCAAGCCTGAGTGTTAAACTTGCCACCGGCAAACGACTCGCTGAAGCCGTCCTGATAGGGCTTGCCGAAGTTGTACACATTGGAGCGGGCAAGCTCGCTGTTGCCGCTCTCGCTGAGTGCGGCCACATAGTAGTATGCGTTCACCTGGCCGCCCACGGTGTCGATGGTGGCGTCGGTGAATATGGTGGCAGTGATTGCGCTTGCCACCTTCACATTTTTGCTGTTATACACATTGTAAGTGAGCTTAGAGGCGTCGATGGTGCCGCCGTTCACGCCATACTGCGGCGCACTCCATGTGAGCACGGCAGTCTTGCCATCGGTGGACGTGAGCTTAACGTTGAGCGGAGCGGTTGGCTCGTCGGCGCCCGACCAGCCAACCACCTCCACGGGGTTGCTCTCGCCGCTGGCGTTGACGGCCACAATGCGGTAGGTGTTGCGTCCGGTGGCCGGAGTGGCGTCGGTGAAACTGAGCTCAGCTCCCACTGCGGGGTTGGCAAACTCCTTAACGAGTGCCGAGTTGCGATACACATTCACGGCTGTGAGCGAACTGAGGGCATTGCCCGAGAAGTCGAGCGTGGGGGCAGTGAACGACACGGTGATGGCCTTGCCGCCGTTGGCCTCCTGCGTGGCGCGTGCGTTGCGCACGGTGTCGGGGGCTGTGGTGGCCGGGCCGTTTTCCACGCGCACGTCGTCCACATACAGGTCATAGAGGCCGCGGTCGCTGAGCGCGTGGAAGCCCACAAAGTAGTTGCCGTCGGCAGGCACGGTGACCACAGCCTCATATTCGCGCATATCCTGATGCACGAGCTTGGTTTCAGGGATGAGGGTGGTGGTGAAGTTCTCCACATTGGTGCCGTTGCCCAGTTTCACTTCCAAAGCCTCGGGATACATCCAGCTGGTGCTGGCGGCCTGGAACTTGAGCTTGTAGCTGCGGCCGGCGCTCATGCGCAGGCCGGGGGTTATCAGCCAGTCGTCGGCCTTGTTGAAGGTGTCGTAGCTGTAGTCGGCGCACTTCTTGTCGCTGTTCCACTGCCACACGCCCTTGTCGCCGTTGGCGTTGATGGTGAGGTAGGTGTCGAATGCGCTCTGGGTGTCGAATGTCTCGGTATAGGGGATTTCGTTGGGCTCGCCGAAGGCCACCTCGTTGCTGGTGGTGCTTGCGCCCTTCACGCCCTTATAGTAGCCCACCAGAGTGTAGCTGTAGTTGCGCAGCTGCTTGCTGGTGATGTGGTCGGTGTATTCGGTGCCTGTGGTGCCGTCGCTCAGCAGCACGTTGCCAGGCTGACGATACACCTCATAGTACACCAGATTGGGGTTGATGGCGCTGCCGTGCTCGCCTTCGCTGGGCTGCTCCCAAGTGAGGTGGGCGGTGTAGTCGCCGGTCTTGGTGAGGGTGAGGTTGCGCACTGCGGCGGGGCCGTCGGTGCCCACATAGAACTTCACCTGCTTGCGCTCGCTCTTGCCCACGCCGGCCTGCGTGGCCACAGCCTCGGCTGTGTGGTTGCCCTGGGCCAGGGTCAATGCGTGCGAAGCCGACTCACCGGGCTTCACCTCGTCGGTGAACGTGAGGTTGCCGTCAATGTAGGTGCTGATGGTCACATTGCCGCTCAGCGCAGTGCCCTGCGCGTTGGTGGTGGGGGCGGTGACCACCACATTTCCGGTGGTGTTGGCGCCCACAAAGTTCACATTCAGCTCGGGTGCGTTGAGGCTGTAGATTTCATCGCTCTGCGGAATGTAGAGCGATGTGATTTGCTCATCGTTGGGGAAGAGCGATATGAGCGAGGCCTTGCCGGTGGCGAGGTCGATCTCATAGAGGCCGCTCTTGTCGGTGGTGCGCTCATATGTGGTCCAGTAGAGTTTGCCCGTCTTGTAGTCGAACGTGCTGCTGCCGTTATACATGGGGTTCACACCCGTGGAGCCGATGGGGGTTACGCGGGCATTGCTCTTGTCGATTTTGCAGAACATGCCGTCGCTGTAGCGCACGCCATACATTTGGCCGGCAATGTCGCACGCGATGGTCGACATGCGGTCCATCTCGGCCACTGGGGTCGAGCGTCCCGACTCGACGTCCATGGTCGAGAGGGTGTAGGTGTTTTGGGTCACGTTGTCGTTGGCCACATCGTCGGTGTAGGCCTGCATATACAGCTTGTCGCCCACGGGGTCGTAGGTCATGTCGAGGCCTATCGATGTATAGGTGTCGGCTGGCAGTGCCTTGGTGTCGAGTGTCCAGCTGTTCACGTCGAGCGTGCAGAAGTAGAGGTATGACAGACCCGCCACGCCCTCATAATAGCTGGTGAAGTGCAGCTTGCCCTTGCGGTAGGCACCGCCGCCATTGGCACAGATTGAAGTGTGCAGGAATTTCTGCGTAACCTTCATGTCGGCCTGGGCCGGAAACGAATACACACCCCAGCTGAGGGTGGTCTCGTTCATGAGGTTGCTGTAGGCCACCTCGCCATACAGGGTGGTGCCGTCGCCTGCCTTCAGAGGCACGCTCTGGCGCGCCTTGGCACGGCTGGCGCCGGCAAACGCCACCGCGCCGCCGGCTGCCTGACGCCTCACTCCCGTAAGGCTAAGCGCCTTTTGCGCCTGCTGTGCGGCTGTGTGGCCGCCAAAGGCGCGCACTGATTCTTGTGCCTGGGCCGGACTGCACAGCAGCAACGACACAAGCGCAAGGCATGTGTAGAGTAATTTGTTCATAAATCAGGTTTTATTGATGAAATATTATAGTTTTGCAAAATTAGATAAAATTCTAAGCATTTCTTGCATTATGCTAATATTTTTTATCTAATTTTGCACATTCGTTTTTCAATGGGGCACAAAACGCCTCCATATTGCATAAAATATTAACTACAATTTATGATTAAAAAAATCTTTACAGGCTGCCTGCTGATGGCTTGCGCCGCCTCGTGCGCACTGCATTCGTGGGCCATGCCTGCCAAGCCCGGCATCATGCACTACACTATGCCCGACGGCACCACAGTGGCCGTGCGCCTGCATGGCGATGAGCGTGCCCACTACTTCACCTCGGCCGACGGCTATGTGCTGCTGCGCGACGCAGCCGGCACATTCACCTACGCCCGCATCGATGGCGGCCGCCTGGTGTCGAGCGGCATTCAGGCCGCCAATGCCGACAGCCGCAGCGCCGCGGCCAAGAGTTTCCTTGCCACGGTCGACCGCGACCAGTCGCTGCAAGTGCTGCAGCGCCAGCAGCAATCAGTGGCAGCACACCGCATGCCCCGCAAGGTGGCGCAGGAGTCGAAACTCACCACTTTTCCCACCAAGGGATCGCCACGCGCGCTGGTGATTCTGGTTGAATTTGCCGACAAGAAGTTCACCCTGGCCAACCCCAACCAGGCTTTCAGCGACTACCTGTCGAAGATAGGCTACAGCGAGTATGGCGCCACCGGCTTGGTGAAAGACTTCTTCACCGCCAGTTCTAACGCGCAATTCACGCCACAATTCGACGTGTACGGTCCGGTGACCCTCGACAACAACATGAGCCACTACGGAGGCAACGACAGCGACGGCAACGACATTGCTCCGCAAGACATCGTGTGGGAGGCTTGCCAAAAACTCGACAGCCAAATCGACTTCACGAAATATGACACCGACAACGATGGTGTGATCGACAACGTGTATCTGTTCTACGCCGGCTACGGCGAGGCCGACGGCGGCCCTGCCAGCTCGATATGGCCCCACTCATGGGACCTGGGCGACAAGGGATACTACTTCGACGGCAAAAAGCTTAACCACTACGCCTGCTCCAACGAACTGGCCAACGGCGTGGGACAGACCATGGCCGGCATAGGCGTGTTCTGCCACGAGTTCTCGCACGTGCTGGGACTGCCCGACCTCTACTCCACCACCTACTCGGGCGCCTTCACCCCCGGCAACTGGAGCCTTATGGACAACGGCAGCTATAACAACGACACGCGCACGCCGCCCACACACACCGCCTACGAGCGCTACTGTCTGGGCTGGATTGAGCCGCACGAGCTCAAAGACCCGGCCAACATCACCATGGGCGCCATGTGCCAAAGCGGCCACTACAACGACGCCTACATACTCAACACCAGCGACTCGAGCGAATACTACATATTTGAAAACCGCCAGCAGCAGGGCTGGGACAAATACATCCCCTACCACGGCATGCTGGTGTGGCACATCAACTTCAACCCCGAGGTTTGGAACATGAACATCTGCAACGTGAGCAAGCAGTATGTCGACATCGTTGAGGCCGACGGCAAGGCATCGAGCTACAACATCGAGGGCGACCCGTTCCCTGGCAGCAAGGGCGTGTCGGAATTCACCGACGACACCGACCCCTCAATGATCACCTGGAAGGGCGAGCGCCTGCACGCGCCCATAACGCAAATACGCGAGAGCGCCGACGGCACAATCAGCTTCATGTTCAAGGGCGGCGAGGACATATTCGACAAGGTGGTGGCCGGCGACGCCACCAATGTGCGCGCAGGCTCGTTTGTGGCCAACTGGCACAAGGTGGACAAGGCCACCGGCTATCTGCTGAGCGTCTACACCAAGGACGCCACTGGAGCACGCACCTATGTGGACGGATATAACAAGGCCGAGCTGCCCGACACCGCCAGCCACCGCGTGGCCGGACTGCAGCCGCTCACCACCTACTACTATGAGGTGTGCGCCACCAACGGCCAGTTTTATTCGGCCGCGAGCAACGAGGTGACAGTGAGCACCACCGAGCCCACCATCGACTTCAAGCAGGTGACGGCCATAGCGGCCACCGAGGTCACCGACACCTCGTTTGTAGCCAACTGGGAGCCGCTGCCCGAGGCCGAACGCTACACAGTGAACGTATTCACCAAGCAGCTGGGCGAGCCCTACAAGCAGACGGCCGACTTCCAGGCCAACATGCTGCCATCAGGCTGGGAAAGCAACAGCCAGCAGTTTGACTCGCGCCTGGCCTATGCAGCCACACCGCCATCGCTGCGCCTCACCGCCGACGGCAAGTATCTGCTCACATGCGTCTATCCGCAGGCCATCCGCGAAATGTCGCTGTGGTACCGCGGCAACAGTTCGAGCGCCGACAACTCGATTGTGATTCAAGGCCTCGTGGACGGCACTTGGGTGGACGTGGCCACCATTGCGCCGCTCGACAACACCGCCGGCGGACAGCGCGTGGCAGTCACCAACTTCCCCGACGGAGTGATGCAGGCAAAAATCACACTGCGCCGCCCCGGCACGGGCAGCGCCGTTATCGACGATGTGA
>CALBLR010000099.1 GCA_937896015.1 uncultured Prevotellaceae bacterium
GAGCGTGAAGAAAGTGGTTGACGGATGGCATGAGGCTGTGGCCCGCACCCTGAGCAAGAAGTAATATATACATACACTACCCCTCACCCAATCATCCGCAAGGCGCGCACGGCAGCAAGACGCATGGCCGTGCCGCCGGCGCGGATACTTCACCCGAATGATGGGCGTGAGCAAAAAACCTTTTTGAAAAAATCTTATATAAACTAACAATCAATCTTAAACAAGAAAAAATTATGGAGTATACATTAACGACCAAGATGCTGCTTGAGTTCATAGGAACTCTGGTGCTTATTCTGCTGGGCGACGGTGTGGTGGCCTGCGTAAGCCTCAGCAAGAGTAAAGGACAAGGCGCCGGATGGGTGGTGGTGACACTGGCCTGGGGTCTTGCAGTGATGGCAGGCGTGCTGATTGCCGGCCCCTACACCGGCGCGCACCTCAACCCCGCCGTGTCGATAGGCCTGGCAATAGCCGGCTCATTCCCCTGGGACGAAGTGCTGCCCTACATTGTGGCTCAAATGGCAGGCGCCTTTGTGGGCGGTCTGCTGGTTTACGCGTTCTACAAGAACCACTTCGACGCCACCGACGACCCCGACGCCAAGCTGGGCATATTCTGCACCGGCCCGGCCATACGCAGCTATGGCAACAACCTGCTGAGTGAGATTATCGGCACCTTTGTGCTGGTGTTTGTGATTCTGGCTTGCAGCACCAAGGGCAACGCCGGCCTGGCATCAGTTGGCCCGCTGCCTGTGACGCTGCTGATTGTGGTTATCGGCATGGCGCTTGGCGGCACCACAGGATATGCCATCAACCCCGCCCGAGACCTCGGTCCGCGCCTGGCACATGCAGTGCTGCCCATCAAGGGCAAGCGCGACAGCGACTGGGCCTACAGCTGGGTGCCCGTGGTTGGCCCCATCATTGGCGGCGCGCTGGCAGCCGGCGCCTACTTCCTGTTCTACAACTTTGCAGGCGGCATACTCTAATTGACATCTAAGCCCCGTGGCAACCCCATGGGCCGCACATACACATTCAGCACCGCAGACAGCCGGCCCCAACAGCCCCCTCTGCGGTGCTGCTGTTTTACCGCCAAAGCGAGTTAAAAATTGCAAAATGCGTTTTTTTTGTGGCCGCCACTGTTATTTTTCACTACTTTCGTAGTCTTATTAGGGAACAATATTTTCAACAAACATATAAAAAGCAACAAGTGTTTATGAGACTAAAACGACTCTTTGTAGCAGCGTTCACGCTGCTGTCGGTGTCGGCGGCAGCCCTGGCGCAAAGCCACCAGATGCCCCCGATTCCGGTAGACACAGCCGTGCACACAGGTAAGTTGGCCAACGGCCTAACCTACTACGTGCGCCACAACAACTATCCCGAGAACAGGGTTAACTTCTACATTGCCCAGCGCGTGGGCTCGATTCAGGAGGAGGAAAGCCAGCGCGGCCTGGCCCACTTCCTCGAGCACATGGCGTTTAACGGAAGCGACAACTTCAAGGGCAACGGCATAATCGACTACACCCGCTCGCTGGGCGTGGAGTTTGGCAAAGACCTGAACGCCTACACCTCGGTCGACCGCACAGTGTATAACATCAACGACGTGCCGTCGAACCGCCGCTCGTCGCTCGACTCCTGCCTGCTGGTGCTGCGCGACTGGTCGTGCGGCCTCACCCTCGACGGCAAGGAAATTGACAAGGAGCGCGGCGTGATTCACGAGGAGTGGCGCCTGCGCTCAAGCGCAAGCCAGCGCATGCTGGAGCGCAACCTCGAGACACTGTATCCGGGCAGCAAATATGGCAAGCGCATGCCCATAGGCCTGATGAGCGTGGTTGACAACTTCAAGTATAAGGAACTGCGCGACTACTACAAAAAGTGGTATCATCCGTCGAACCAAGCCATCATTGTGGTGGGCGATGTGGATGTGGACTACACAGTCAATAAGATTAAAGAGATGTTTGGCGGCATACCCAACCCAGCCAACGCCGCTCCAGTGGTCGACGAGCCCGTGCCCGACAACGCACAGCCCATTGTGGTGGTCGACAAAGACAAGGAGCAGCAATACAACCAAGTGGTGCTCTACTTCAAGCACGACCCCGTGCCCGACAACGAGAAGGGCAACATTGGCTATATGCTCGACGGCTATGCAAAATATGCCATCAGCAGCATGCTCAACGACCGCCTGCGTGAAAAGGCGCAAGACCCCGCCTGCCCCTACCTGCAGGCATTCGCCTACGACGGCCAATACATCTTCTCGAAGACCAAAGACGCCTTCAACCTGATTGGCGTGGCCAAGCCCGGCATGGAGAATGCAACGCTGAAAGCCGTGTATGAGGAGGCTGAACGCGCCATTCAGCACGGCTTCACCGCCACCGAGTATGCGCGCATGCAGAGCGAGTATCTGAGCCAGCTCGAAAAGAAGTATAACAACCGCAACAAGATTTCCAACGACTCGTATGCAAGCGACTACACCGAGAACTACCTGCAAAACGAGCCTATGGCATCGGTTGAGACCGAATACACGCTGATGAAGCAGATTGTGCCCCACATCTCCGTTAATGTCATCAACAAGGCCCTGCCCGAGCTCATCAGCAAGAGCGACAGCAACGTGGTGGTGCAAGCATTCTGCACCGAGAAGCCCGGCGCCACATATCCCAGCGTGGACCAGCTGAAGAGCACACTTGCACAGGTGCGCGCCGAGAAGCTCGACGCCTACGTCGACAATGTGAAAAACGAGCCCCTCATCAGCAAACTGCCCGCCAAGGGCAAGATT
>CALBLR010000100.1 GCA_937896015.1 uncultured Prevotellaceae bacterium
GGCCAGTGTGCGCTACATCGACGCCACCGGCCGCCAGAGCCTGACACCCATGGCCGGATTCAACATAGTGGTCACCACCCTCACCGACGGCACTGTGACCACCGGCAAGCTCATTAAGCGCTAACGCGCTCCGCAACCCACAAACGCACGACGCCCCCAGGCACCAATTAGCAGTGTCTGGTGGGCGTCGTTTTTTTTCGCACCCCAATTGCACGAGGCCTCCCACAGATTTTTTTGTCGACATAATGACACGTGGGGATGGTGGGGATTTTCGACAGAAAGACATAAAGACATATTTTTTGTTTTGCCCACGGGTTGATTGGGTTTTATTTAGTGATACTTATTTGATAATCAGTAGCATGCAGGAGGGGGGGGCGGCCGCGTCGGGTGGCAGTCGGTGGGGGCTCCCACAGATGCGCACAGATTTGCACGGATTTTTTGGGAGGATGGGGGCATGGGTGCTGGCGGTTGTGTGTGGGGGGCTATTATCCCGGAGGGATAAGATGTGTGTAGGCAGGTATGCAGCGCGGGCGGAGCGAATGCGTAGGCCGCGCGAAATGCCTGCTTTGTTGCCGTCTACTCAAATGCATTCCGGAGGAATGCGATAACAGGCGGATGGCACAACTCTTGTGACTAAGTGGCAGTCGGTGGGAGCTCCCACAGATGCGCACAGATTTGCACGGATTTTTTGGGTTAAAATACGAAAAGCGAGCGCCACTTCGGTGTGACGCTCGCTATGGATTTATTTTATTGCCGCGCTGGCATTGCGGCTACTGTCGTTCTACTCCTCATCGTGGCGGGGCTGACGCGGGCCGCGACCTTCGCGGCGCGGGCCACGGTCGCCACCCTCGCGGCGCGGGCCGCGCGGGCCGCCTTCGCGACGGGGACCGCGGTCGCCGCCCTCACGGCGCGGGCCGCGGCGCTCGGGACGGCGCTCCTCATAGCCTTCGGGCTTCTCTTGCAGAGCGCGCATCGACAGGCGGAACTTGCCCGTCTTCTTGTCGATTTCGATGAGCTTCACTGTCACCTCGTCGCCCTCGTGCAGGCCGCTGGCCTCCATGCTTTCGAGGCGGTCCCAGCTGATTTCGCTTATGTGCAGCAGGCCGTCGCGGCCAGGCATGAACTCAACGAATGCGCCAAACTCCAGAATGCTGCGCACCTTGCCGGTGTACACCTTGTCGAGCTCGGGCACGGCGATGATTTCCTTGATGCGGGCCACGGCAGCGTCGATGCACTCCTTGTTGGCAGCGCTGATTTCGATCTCTCCCTTGCCGTCGATCTCGTCGATGGTGACGGTGGCGCCGGTGGTCTCCTGAATGCCTTGAATCACCTCACCGCCCTTGCCAATGATGGCGCCGATGAATTCCTTGTCGACGGTCATGGCCACGATGCGCGGCACGTGGGGCTTGTAGTCCTCGCGCGGAGCGGGTATGGTCTCGTTGATTGTCTTGAGTATGTGCAAGCGTCCCTCCTTGGCCTGGCGCAGTG
>CALBLR010000101.1 GCA_937896015.1 uncultured Prevotellaceae bacterium
ACGTCATGCCGCCGCGCGCTGTGAGGATACCCTGGGCCACGCTCATGCCACGCAGGTCCTCGGGCGAAGTCTCAAGGCGCACCATAATCACTTTCTTGTTGCGCTTTGCCCACTCCTCGGCCTCGTCGGCGAAGAACACGATTTGGCCGGTGGCTGCGCCCGGCGATGCGGGCAGACCCTTGGCCACGACATTGGCGCTCTTCACGGCCGACTTGTCGAACACCGGGTGCAGCAGCTCGTCAAGCTTGGCAGGCTCCATGCGCTTGAGCACCGTCTTCTCATCAATCATGCCCTCGCGCAGCAGGTCCATGGCGATCTTCACCATGGCAGCGCCTGTGCGCTTGCCATTGCGGGTTTGCAGCAGCCACAGTTTGCCATTCTGGATGGTGAACTCCATGTCTTGCATATCCTTGTAGTGATCCTCGAGGCGCTGCTGGATTTCAACGAGCTGCTTGGCGCACTCGGGCATCGACTCCTCGAGCGAAGGATACTTGCTGGCGCGCTCCTCCTCGGTGATGCCTTGCAGCTTGGCCCAGCGGCGGCTGCCCTCGGTCATGATTTGCTGCGGTGTGCGCACGCCGGCCACCACGTCTTCGCCCTGGGCGTTGATGAGGTACTCGCCGTTGAAGAGATTCTCGCCGGTGGCTGCGTCGCGCGAGAATGCCACGCCGGTGGCCGAGGTGTCGCCCATGTTGCCATACACCATGGCCTGCACGTTAACGGCAGTGCCGTAGCTCTCGGGAATGCGGTTCATCTGGCGGTAGAGGATGGCGCGCTCGTTGTTCCAGCTGTCGAACACGGCATAGATTGCGCCCCACAACTGATCCCAGCCGCTCACGGGGAAGTCTTTGCCGGTGTTTTCCTTAACAGCCAGCTTGAAAAGCTCCACAAGTTTCTTGAGGTCGTCAACCTCAAGCTCATTGTCATATTTCACACCTTTCTCGGCCTTCACCTTCTCGATGATTGCCTCAAAGGGGTCGATGTCGGTCTTGTTTTTAGGCTTCATGCCCAGCACCACGTCGCCATACATCTGCACAAAGCGGCGGTAGCTGTCCCAAGCAAAACGGGGGTTGTTGCTCTTCTTGGCCAGAGTCTCGGCCACGGCATCGTTGATGCCAAGATTGAGCACGGTGTCCATCATGCCCGGCATCGACACCGGAGCGCCAGAGCGCACCGACACAAGCTGCGGGTTTTCGGGATCGTCAAATTTGTTGCCCGTAAGGCTCTCGATGTGAGCTATTGCCTTCTCAACGTCGCTCTTGATTAAGCTGACCACAGCGTCGCGGCCTTCCTTATTATACAGTTTGCAAACTTCAGTGGTGATTGTGAAACCGGGAGGAACTGGCACGCCAATCAAGTTCATTTCAGCAAGATTGGCACCCTTGCCACCAAGAAGCTCCCTCATGTCGGCACTGCCCTCTGCATGGCCATTGCCGAAAGTATAAATCGTCTTCATTGATTGTTGTTTTATTATATGTATAAACTATTCGTCAACTAAATATCTTGCAAAAATACGGAAAATATAGGAAGAATAACAGCAATGCAAATTGAATTAAAAACTATTTAAGAAAACTTGCGCGGCTGCTGCCCAAAAGTCAAAAAAGTGTTATAATAATAGAAATCAACTGAATAGCGAAATTTTTCCTTATATCTTATTGGCAACTTTTGTGCAATCAATGTGCCGGAAATTGACTAATTTTGCAATCGGATTTGATTTTTCAACAAACAAGAGTAACATTAAAAAAATTCATAAAACATTGAGTCGAAAGAGAAAAGAACTGCCCACCGTTGAGGGGCTTGAAATAACTGGAGTGGCCGCCGAAGGCAAGAGCATTGCACGCTGGAACGACCTGGTGGTGTTCATACCCTACGGCGCCCCCGGTGACGTGGCCGATGTGAAAATCGACCGCAAGAAGCACAGCTTTGCCGAGGGGCACATTGTGAAGCTGATCAAGCCAAGCGAAAACCGCGTCGAGCCGTTTTGCGAGCACTTTGGCGTGTGCGGAGGCTGCAAATGGCAGCACCTGCCCTATGCCGAGCAGCTGAAATGCAAGCAGCAGCAGGTGGCCGACGCGCTGCAACGCATAGCTAAGGTTGAGCTGCCGCCCATCAACCCCATCCTTGGCTCGGCGCGCACACAGCGCTACCGCAACAAGCTTGAGTTCACTTTCTCCAACAAATCATGGCTCACATTCGAGCAGCTTCAAAGCGGCAAAGAGTTCAGCAACCGCAATGCGGCCGGATTCCACATTCCGGGAGCTTTCGACAAGGTGCTCGACATCAACAAGTGCTGGCTGCAAGATGACGTGTCGAATGAGATGCGCCTCTTCATCAAGGACTATGCGCTGAGCCATGGATACACATTCTACGACATTCGCAACAACTGCGGCCTGATGCGCAACATGGTGGTGCGCACCGCCAGCACGGGCGAGACTATGCTTGTGGTGGTGTTTGGCGAAAACGACGAAGAGGCCATTGCCAGCGTGATGGGTGCCGTGGCCGAGCGCTTCGGGCAAATCACCAGCCTGATGTATGTGGTCAACACCAAGGTGAACGACTCGCTCACCGACCAGACGTTTGTGCTGTTCAAGGGCCGGGACTACATTGAAGAGGAAATGGAGGGGCTGAAGTTCCGAATCGGCCCAAAGTCGTTCTACCAAACCAACTCGCTGCAAGCCTACGAGCTCTACAAAGTGGCCCGCCGCATGGCGCGGCTCAGCGGCAGCGAACTGGTGTATGACCTCTACACCGGCACCGGCACAATAGCCAACTTTGTGGCCCGGCAGGCACGCAAGGTGGTGGGAATAGAATATGTGCCCGAGGCCATTGAGGACGCCAAACTCAACTCCAAGGTCAACGGCATCGACAACACACTGTTCTATGCCGGCGACATGAAAGACGTGCTGACACAAGGATTCATCGAAGAGCACGGACGGCCCGACGTGATGATAATAGACCCGCCGCGGGCCGGAATGCACGAGGACGTGGTGAATGTGATTCTCAACGCCGCGCCGCAGCGGCTGGTGTATGTGAGCTGCAACCCAGCCACACAGGCGCGCGACATTGCCATGCTCGACTGCAAATACCGCGTGGCGGAGGTGCAGCCGGTGGACATGTTTCCACACACCCACCATGTGGAAAACGTGGTGGCAATGGAGCTGAAGCAGCCCCAGTGACGGTCACAAAGCCCCTTTCAGAGCCTCGATTGTGGTGAGGCGTGAATTGTAGAACCGTGGGTCGTCGGTCACATCCCTGCCCACAAATGGCGGCACTTCGTAGTGGTAATCAACACTGGGAATCTCGATTTCGGCAAACGTGAGCCCATGCAGCTGCCCGTGGAACTCATCCACCTCCCAGCGGTTGCCAGCAAATGGCACTATGTGGCGCGTCTTGCCGATCACGGGCGGCGGGCAAAGCCGCAGCATCTGCTCGGCGTCGGCCAGCGGCCCCTCGTATTCAAACTCAGGCCGCGATGCGCCCGTGTTGGCCCCCTTCACAGTAAGGAATGCCTTATCGTCGCAGATGCGCACGCGCACCGTGCGTCCCTTTTCGCGCGACAAGTAGCCCTGCACCAGGCGGTGCGACTCGGTGGCCATGCTCTTGTAGCCATCGTTGGCCACCAGATATTTATGCTCAATTTCTACTGACATATTGAATATTAATTGCGTAATTCCGACCAATCATTGCCGCCCTACCGGCGACTCGGTGTGGAGAAATATTATTAATTTTGCAAAAATAATTCATTTAGAATAGAACAAGCAAGATTTTCATAAGATATAAATGGCAAAAAAGGGTATTATTCTGATAGCTCTTGTTGTGTCGGTAATGGCGTGCGCACTGCCTGCCAAAGCACAACACTCAATCAAGCAAACCATTGTAAAAGGATACGTTAAAGACTCTATCACCGGCGAAGGGCTGCCCATGGTCACCGTGTTTATGACAGGTGGCGGCGAGGGGGTGCTCACTGCCGACGACGGGGCATTCACCATCAACACCACAAAAAACTTCAAGTGCCTCACCGTGTCGGCCGTGGGCTACAAGCCCAAGCAGGTGTATGTGCGCAAGGGTGAGACAAACGAGATAAACATACTCATGCAGTCGACCACGGTGATGCTCAACGAGCTGGTGGTGACCAAAAAGGAGAAGTACAAGAAAAAGGGCAACCCGGCAGTTGCCTTCGTCAAGAAAGTGATGGAGCACAAGCGCCTCAACGACCCCAGAAACAACGAATACTACTCCTATGGCAAATACGAGAAAATGTCGCTGGGCTTCAACGACTTCTC
>CALBLR010000102.1 GCA_937896015.1 uncultured Prevotellaceae bacterium
TTGCATCACGTGGCTTAAAAAAAAAGAAACTGGGCCGGATTCCCGTTGTGGGTAGGTCCGGCCCAGATGCTGTGTGTGGTGGTGGGGTTAGTGTGCCAGCCTCTTTTTCATCATGCGGCCAACGAAGTTCCAAGAGGGCATCTTTTTCAGGGTGCTGCGCACGGGCTGTATGTCCCAGATGAGGAATATGAGGAGCGCGGCTATGCCGATGATGCAGGTGAGGCCGTAGAGCTGGCGTAGGCTTATCATAAGCAGATTGGTGGCGTCGTAGGGCAGGCCGCGCGCCATGTTGTCGGCCATTTGGTGGCGAAGCCCGAAACTGTACAGGCCCGAGCACATTGCCGATACAGGTCCGTTGCGCACCAAGCCCACCATTGTGAGGCCCATAAAGAAGTGCTCGAACGGCATGAGTTCTTCAAGGTAGATGGTGAGCGCCACAAAGAAGATGCCGTTGCCAAATGAGCGGAGAAATGTGGGCAGGTAGAGCGCCTCAATGTTTAGCCCCGGCACTATAAGGAAGTACATCATCACGGGGTAAGCCGCCATGGCCGCCACGCCAACGGTGAGCAGGCGGGTGTATTTTTGCCGCAGCACTTTGTACCAAAACAGGCTGAACAGGCATCCGGCAATTGCCCCCAGCCACTCAATGAAGTTGAGGACATTGGTGGAGAACGTGCCAAAATGCAGCACGTCGCCTGTGAATGCCGTTTGCAGCACTTTTGGGGTGCTGCCCATAAACTCAACGAAGGCAAATAGTATGAACAGCGGAATGAGCCGCTTATAGTGCCATGCGGCCGGCGCAATGTAGGGGTGGCGGATGTGACGCATGCGCTGGATGCACAGGTAGCCGGTGACGGCGAACAGCAGCAGGTCGGCCTGCATCACTGTTGAATCGAGCCAGTTGTAGTGCTCGCCGTAGTTGAAGAAGAATATGAATTCCAGCATCAGCGCCGACCAGAGTATGCAGCCCAGGTAGTCAACGCTGATAAATGGCATGGGCTTCATAAAGTGGAAGTTGTGGGTGGTGGCGTACACCGTGAGCGCCACCAGGAGCAGTGCTCCAGTCATGGCCCAGTTGATGATGCGCCAATCCTGATAGGCGTAGATGAGCTGCTCGGTGATCCATGGCGACAGAAACATGTTGCCCAGCACCAGGCAGTAGAGCAGCGGAAAGAATATGGTGAAGTCGCGCTTGGGCGTCATCCACAGCTGCACGGTGCTCATGCACTCGAAGCACCCGCATAGTTTGAAGAATCCTGCTATGTAGGCGAGAATGCACATCATGGGCACTGAGTCGGTCCACATTATCAGAAAGTTGCAGGCCGCTATCACCAGTGCGGCGTTGAGCAGCAGCTGCCGGTTGGTGAAGTGAAACTTCATCTTGAACAGGAATGGGAATGGCA
>CALBLR010000103.1 GCA_937896015.1 uncultured Prevotellaceae bacterium
CCTGCCATGCAACCTCCATGATGAAGCGAACCTTCATGCGGGTGTCCTTGTGGGTGCCGCAGAAGCCATCAACCACGTACAGTTTCTTGTTAGAGAGCTCCTTCTTTGCGATCTCCTTAACGGCAGTCCAAGCTTCCTTAGAAGCGCGGTGGTTGTCGTTCTTGTATTCGTCTGATGTCCACCACACAGTGTCGTGTGAGTTCTCATCGTCAACGATGAACTTGTCCTTAGGAGAACGGCCGGTGTAGATACCAGTCATCACGTTCACAGCGCCGAGCTCGGTCTCCTGACCTTTCTCGTAGCCCTCGAGACCTGCTTTGGTCTCTTCGTTGAACAACACCTCGTAAGAAGGATTGTAAAGAACCTCAGTAGTGCCTGTGATTCCATACTTTGCCAAAACTGACTTATCAAACTTTGCCATTTTGAAATGTGTTTAATGTGTTTGTAATAAACTTATTATATTCTTTTATCTCTTTATCTATTGAAAACCAGTGCAAAATTAGTGAATTATTTGGATACAGTGACAACAATAAGGAATTTTTTCCCTAATAATTGCGCTATTATAATTATTTAAGTTTTCGCCTGGTTTTGCTTGGCGGCCTCAAGGCGTGCCCGCCGCTCGGCCATGCTGCGCTCGCGCCACTTTGCCGCGCGCTCGGCGGCGGCTTGCGCCTTGGGGCTGGCGGCTGCCTCCTCGGGGGTGAGCCGCATCAGTCCGGCGCTGTCCACAAGGTCTTTCACCACCTCGCCGCCGGCAATGAGGCCGGCCACTGCGGGCACAAAGGCGTTGCTGGCCGGAATGTCGCGCCGCTCGGTGCACTTGCGCATGTCCTTGTTGGGGCATATGCAGTGCAGCCGGCAACTGATGTCGGGGTCGTCGATTGGCCTGAGCGGCTCCTCCTCGCTGTATACGCACTTAAGGCGGCTGATGCCCAGCTTGCGCAGCTTTTTGCGTATCACTTTGGCCAGCGGGTCCATCTTGGTCTGGTTGATGTCGGTCACGCGGAATGCCGTGGCGTCGAGCTTGTTGGCCGCGCCCATGCACGATATGATGGGCACCCCCAGCGCGTGGCAGCGCTTAATCAGCTCCAGCTTTGCCGTCACGGTGTCGATGCAGTCCACCACATAGTCCATCTTCGATAGGTCGATGTTGTCGGCGTTCGACGGCAGGTAGAACTGCTTGTAGGTGTGCACTATGCAGCGCGGATTTATTTGCAGCACGCGCTCGCGCTCCACATCCACTTTGTGCCGGCCCACGGTGGTGGTCAGGGCTATTATCTGGCGGTTGACGTTGGTCAGGCACACGCGGTCGTCGTCAATCAAGTCGATTTCGCCCACGCCGCTGCGGGCAATGGCCTCCACCACATAGCCGCCCACGCCGCCCACGCCGAACACCGCCACCCGGCTTGCCGCCAGCACGTCGATGGCCGGCCGGCCCATGAGCAGCTGTGTGCGTGAAAACTGATTTTGCATTGCTCTTTAGTGTTGTTGTTTTGTAGTTATATGAGAATAGGGTGTCTCCCCTTATGGGCCAGCGGCATTAGCCGCAGGCGCGGTGCAAAATTACTAAATTTTCGCCACCCCCCCGCCATGCCGCCTCTCATTCACCCGATTTCATTCCGATTCGCGCTCCGCCACCCTTGCAGCACACCCGATTTCAGCACTTCAAGCACCCTGCCGGCACCAATGGACTTTTTTTCGATGTACTACCATTTTCGGCACCATTTGTACTGTGAATGTAAATCGTTGAAAATCAAAATATAAAATGAAAATTATACCATTTGATGGAAATTTATTATACCGTTTGTGGACTTTTTATTATACCATTTGTCGGCATTTTGCTATACCGTTTGTGGATTTATGGTGGCTGGGCCAACGTTTAACTTATGTTGAGAGTGCGGATAGGCAAAATGTTGTAATTTTGCAGCAGGCGGCTTGTGGCCGCCGCTGCGCACTGTTGCAGTGATACGCAGATATAATTAGAGAGTAAAGTCTTTTGAATTATGAAAAGAATAAGTTTCAGGCACATAACTCTGCTGCTGGCTGTGCTGGCAGCAGGCGTGGCTGTGGCCGCCGGCGTGGCGCAGGCCACATTCAGCACCAAGTCGCATGATTTTGGCTACATAAAGGAGGCCAAGGGACCGGTGTCGTGCACATTCGAGTTTACCAACACTGGCTCGGCGCCGCTCATCGTGATCGAGTCCACAGCATCGTGCGGCTGCACCCGTCCCGAATACCCCACCAAGCCCATCAAGCCGGGCAAAAAGGCCAAGATAAAGGTCACCTACAGCCCTATAGGGCGGCCTGG
>CALBLR010000104.1 GCA_937896015.1 uncultured Prevotellaceae bacterium
ACTTGCGCACGTCGAAATACATCACGCTCAGTCCCAGCCTGCGGGCTATCACCTCGCTTCCCGATATCATGGCCGTGGGGTGGTTGAGGAATTTTATCACATGGCCCTCGTCGGTGTGCAGCGGGTGCTGGTCGCTGATGAAGCCCACCACCATTTGCTTGCCGCGCTTTATTTGGCGCAGCATGTCGAGGTAGATGAGCCGCTTGGGGTAGCACACCGAGCCGAAGCGGCCGCGCAGGTGCAGGAAGAAGCGGTTGAACCACTCGTTTTCCAGCGGCTGATACACTTGGCCGAATATAACATCACCGGGCTTGTGGCGTGTCCACAGCGTGACCGACATCAGCCACTCCCAGTTGCCATAGTGGGCGGCATACATCATTATGCTGCGGCCCTGGTCAAAGGCGCGGTCGATGTTGTCCACACCGTGAAACACAAAGCGGCGCTTAATGTCGTCGTCGGTGATGTGCAGCATCTTTATGGTCTCCACAAAGTAGTCGGCAAACTGGTGGTAGCTTTCGCGCTCGATGGCCTTGATTTCATCCTCGCTTTTGTCGGGGAAAGAGTCGCGTAGATTCTGGCGCACTATTTTGCGGCGGTAGCGCAGCAGGCGGTAGGCTGCAAAATACAGTATGTCGGCCTGGGCATAGAGCGCCCACCACGGCAGGCGCGCCAAGGCGTGCAGGGCCATGTCGAGCGGGGCGTAGAGTATGTTTTGAAGTTTCTGTGTCATTGCTATGCTTCTGTTAGTGGGTGGTGGCGGGCTCGGCGTTGACGGTTAGGTCGTCGTTCACGCTCAGCAGCCGCACGGGCACTATGGTGTTGACTGCCGACTCAGTCGGCGGCACGGTGACGCGTATGTAGTTGTCGGTGAAGCCGTGCATGGGGTGTCCGGGCTGCGGCTGCTCCATGAGCACCGGACGCACGGTGCCTATGTAGCGTCCTATGAACTCGCGCTGCTTGGCGTCGCTGAGGGCTATCATGCGCGCCACGCGCTCGCTCTTCTCGGCCTGCGGCACCACGTGGGGTATGCGCAGGGCCATGGTTCCCGGACGCTCGCTGTAGGGGAACACGTGCAGGTGCTGCACGTCGAGGCCGCTGATGAAGTCATACGACTCGGCAAAGCACTCGGCCGTCTCGCCGCGCGAGCCCACCATCACGTCCACGCCTATGAAAGCGTCGGGCATGAGGCTGCGCACGCGCTCCACCTTGGCTGCAAACAGCGCGCTGCCATAGTGGCGGCGCATAAGCTTGAGCACGGCATCGCTGCCGCACTGCAGCGGTATGTGGAAGTGGGGCATGAATGCGCGCGACTGGGCGCAGAATTCTATTATTTCGTCGGTCAGCAGGTCGGGCTCGATCGACGAGATGCGGTAGCGCTCAATGCCTTCCACCTCATCGAGGCGGCGCAGCAGGTCGATGAGGCGCTCGCCCGTGTTTTTGCCGAAGTCGCCAATGTTGACGCCTGTTATCACTATCTCGCGCCCGCCTTCGGCCGCCACCTCGCGGGCCTGCGCCACGAGGATCGCTATGGTGCCGCTGCGGCTGCGGCCGCGGGCA
Organism: uncultured Prevotellaceae bacterium; assembly: GCA_937896015.1. GTDB lineage: Bacteria > Bacteroidota > Bacteroidia > Bacteroidales > Muribaculaceae > Sodaliphilus. Next base: position 1,558 of record CALBLR010000104.1, read on the forward strand.
TAGGGAATGGTGCAGTAGCTGCAGTAGTAGTCGCAGCCGTCCTGCACCTTAAGGAAGTAGCGTGTGCGGCTGCCGCACTCGCACGATGGGCTGAAGCGCCTTATCTGCGGCGTGGGCGTCACCTCCACCACATTCTGGGGGTCGTTGAACCACCGCTCGATGTGCTGCATCACATCGGCCTTCTGCTCGCTGCCCAGCACCATGCCCACGCCGGGAATGGCGGCAATCTCCTTGCTCTTGAGCTGGGCGTAGCAGCCGGTGACTATCACCAGCGCGCCCGGATATTTGCTCACCAGTGAGCGTATGTGCTGGCGGCACTTCTTGTCGGCAAGCTCGGTGACGCTGCATGTGTTCACCACGCATATGTCAGGGGTTTCGCCCTCTTTGGCGGTGGGAATGCCGTGGCGGGCAAGTGTCGCTCCGAGGGTCGCCGTCTCCGAGAAGTTGAGCTTGCAGCCCAGGGTCACAAATTTCACGCGGTGCGCGCCGTTGATGGGTGTTTCGGCCATTTCGTAATTATTGTTTTTGTTGCTG
>CALBLR010000105.1 GCA_937896015.1 uncultured Prevotellaceae bacterium
CCCGGGTCGTAGCTGTTGATGTCGCCCACGTTGAACGACACCACCGCGCCCTTTTGCGGCGCTGTGCCGTAGATGCGCATTCCCTCCACCTCCGTCAGGCCGCTGGTGGCTGCCTTTAGCAGCTCTTGCTCGTGGGCCTCGATGTTGCCTATGCCCAGCGAGTTGATGTAGTCGATGGCGGCGCCGAATGCCGCTATGCCCACATAGTCGGGCGTGCCGGCCTCGAACTTAAACGGCAGTTCGGCAAATGTGGTCTGCCTCCACGACACGTTGCCTATCATCTCGCCGCCGCCCTGATATGGGGCCATGGTGTTGAGCCAGTGTTTTTTGCCATACAGCACGCCCACTCCCGTGGGGCCATACATCTTGTGGCTCGACAGGGCATAGAAGTCGCAGTCGAGATCTTGCACGTCGACCTTGAGGTGCGGCGCGGCCTGGGCGCCGTCGACCAGCACTGGCACGCCGTGGCGGTGGGCTGTGGCTATCATCTGCTTCACGGGGTTGACGGTGCCCAGCACGTTGCTCACGTGGGTTATGGCCACGAAGCGTGTGCTCTCGGTGAACATGTCTTCATAGGCGTTGAGGTCGAGCTCGCCGCTGTCGGTGACGGGCACCACGCGCAGTCGCACCCGCTTGCGGCGGCCTATCAGCTGCCAGGGCACGATGTTGCTGTGGTGCTCCATTCCGGTCACTATTATCTCGTCGCCGTTGCACAGCATGTCGCCAAACGACGACGCCACCAGGTTGATGCCCTCGGTGGTGCCGCGTGTGAACACCACCTCTTGCGTGGAGGTGGCGTTGATGAAGGCGCGCGCCTTCTCGCGTGAGGCCTCTACGCGGTCGGTGGCCTCCTGCGACAGTGTGTGCACTCCGCGGTGCACGTTGGCCCGGTGGTGCAGATACATGTCTGTGATGGCGTCGAGCACGCAGCGCGGTGCCTGCGATGTGGCGGCGTTGTCGAGATACACCAGTTGGTTGCCCTCGATGGTGCGGCCCAGAATGGGGTATTGCTCTCTTATTTCATCAATGTTGAGTTGCATAATATAGTTATAGTGTGTCCTTTTAAGTTACTTGTGGCGGTGGCAGCTGGCTGCGCAGTCGCCGCCTTGGCACGATGTGGCCAGCGAGCCGTCGAAGCGCTTCTCCACCAGGTGGCGCAGGCGGTCGCGCAGCGACTCGAGCCGCACGGCGTCGACCACATCGGCCACGAAGGCCTGCATCAGCAGTCTTCGCGCCTCGGACTCGCTCACGCCGCGGGTGCGCATATAGAAC
>CALBLR010000106.1 GCA_937896015.1 uncultured Prevotellaceae bacterium
GCGGCAACCGGTGTGTGCCTTCGGCACATGCAAAGCGGCGAATTTGGCTGCACGCTCCCCATTAATGCTTTATATACGTGTGCGGATTGCAACCCCCACCCACACACAGACGATAGCAGCCAACCGGTGTGTGCCGAAGGCACACTGCCGTCGATAGCCCCCGACTTTCGAGCGCAGCGAGTTGTCGGGGGGTACAGGTTACGCCCCCACACACGCGTGCCGAAGGTACGCAGCTTTACCCAAACAACCGCAGAGTTGCTGTCAACTCTGCGGCTCGGCGTCGTCCACCGCGTCGTAGGTCTGATAAAGGAAGTCGTTGTAGGGGAAACGCTTGGTGTGCACCGCTTTGGCCTTCTCATAAATGAGCCGCTTCAGCTCCTCGATGTTTTCGCGCTTCTTGGCCGAGATGAACACGCAGTTGTGCCCCAGGCGCGCCATCCACGTCTGGCGCAGCTCCTCGAGCGGAATATTCTCGCGCCGGCGCGGAGTGAGGTCGTCCTCGTCCTTCTCCACATAGGTGAACTGGTCGATTTTGTTGAACACCACTATCACCTCCTTGTCGCCGGCGCCGCACACCTCCTGAAGGGTGCGGTTAACCACCTCTATCTGCTCCTCAAACTGTGGGTGGCTTATGTCCACCACGTGAATCAGAATGTCGCTGTCGCGCACCTCGTCGAGCGTGGTCTTGAACGACTCCACAAGGTGGGTGGGCAGCTTGCGTATGAAGCCCACGGTGTCGGTCAGCAGAAAGGGCAGGTTTTCTATCACCACCTTGCGCACGGTGGTGTCGAGCGTGGCAAACAGCTTGTTTTCGGCAAACACGTCGCTCTTGCTCAGCAGGTTCATCAGTGTCGACTTGCCCACGTTGGTGTAGCCCACCAGAGCCACGCGTGTGAGCTTGCCGCGGTTTTTGCGCTGAATTGTCTTCTGCTTGTCCCAGTTGGCCAGCTTCTGCTTGAGCAGCGCAATCTTGGTCTTCACAATGCGGCGGTCGGTCTCAATCTGCTCCTCGCCCGGGCCGCGCATGCCAATGCCGCCGCGCTGGCGCTCAAGGTGGGTCCACATGCCCGTCAGGCGCGGCAGCAGATACTGGTATTGGGCCAGTTCCACCTGCATCTTGGCGTTGGCCGTCTGGGCCCGCTTGGCAAAGATGTCCAGAATCAGGCTGGTGCGGTCCAGCACCTTCACCCGGGTGGCTTTTTCTATAAAGCTCACCTGCTTGGGGGTGAGGTCGTCGTCAAATATCACCAGGCTTATGTCGTTGTCCTCCACATAGGCCGCTATCTCCTCCAGTTTGCCCTTGCCCACAAACGAGGTGCTGTTTGGCGCCTGGCACTTCTGCACAAACTGCTTCACCGTCACCGCGCCGGCGGTGTCGGCCAGGAAAGCCAGCTCGTCCAGATATTCTTTGGCGCGGGCCTCATTCTGTTCCGGTGTCACGAGGCCCACCAGCACGGCGCGCTCCTCGGTGGCCATGCTTATGGTTTGTTTCTTGTCGTCGAGTAGTCCCATTTTTCTGCAATAATATGATTTAAAGTTTAGTGCGTGCGGCGAGTCACTGCGCGGCCACGCCCAGGCGGCGCTTCACGTCGGCCGTCAGGTCGGCCGCGTCGGGGCCCTGATACACCACAGGTGTCACCGACACGTCGAGCACATAGGTGTAGCCGCCCTCGCTGCCCGCTGCGGCCACTGCCGCGCGAATCTTTTCGTAGATGGGCGCCTCCAGGCTCTCGCGCCGCTTGTCGAGGTCAGCCTTGGCGTCGGCCACAAACTGCTTGATGCGGTCGTCGTTCTGCTGAATTTCCTGCATGCGCCGCTCCTTGATTGTGGCTGGCGTGTCGCCGTCGGCCGAAATGGCTTGGAAGTCGGCATACTTTTGGTTGAACTCCGCCTCCAGCCGCTTGTATTCAGCCTGATATTTCCCGCTTGCCGTCTGCAGCGCGGCATCGGCCGCTGCCGTCTCGGGCATGGCCTTGAACACCTCCTGCACGTTAACGGTGGCAATCCGCATTTGCGCCGCCGCGCACACCGGCAGCAGCAGCGCGGCTGCCATGGCCGCAATAAATCGTCGTGTCATATATAAATGTGTAAAGTCCGTTTTTCTTACAATAAAAATCACTGCTGGCCCGTAATGCATCCCAGTCCAGAATTTTGGTGGGGCGTCAATAGTCAGCATATCAATATGCAAAGATAGTGCAAATAACACAAAATCGTAACGCCTGCCCGCTGCTGAAACAAAAAAAGAGAAATCCGCGCGTTGCCGCACGAATTTCTCAACTGCTCTCGGGTGAGATATGGGACTCGAACCCACGACCTTCGGAACCACAATCCGACATTCTAACCAGCTGAACTAATCTCACCATCTGGTTTTAACGTCTGCAAAGGTAGAACAAATTTTCCACCTCTGCAAGTGCCGCCATAAAAAACGCTTATATTTTTTCATTATTTACCGTTTTTTTCTGTTTTGCCGCGCTCGCACTTGTGCCGGTTTTCGCGGCGCTTGGCGTTAGGGTGCCGGCGGCAGGTGCCTGCCAAGGGGCAGCCGGCGCATTCCACACGGCCCTGGTGCATGCGCCGGCGCACCCGCCACAGGGCGCGCAGTGCAGCCCACACGGCGGCGGCCACCACCGCGGCCACGGCTATCCATTGCGCAGCGAGGCTCATGGCTTGAGGTTAAGGGCCGCCATCACGCGGCGGAACTCGAGTTCGAAGTTGGGCGTCAGCACCCCTTTGCCCATTGCGTTGCGAATCTCGGCCACCGTCCAGAAGCGGCCGTCGTCGATCTCCACAGGGTCGTAGTCGAAGCTTGTGCGGCTGCTCACGGTGTAGTAGGCGTTCACCAGCTCGCTCTCCACGGCGCTGTCGAACACATAGTTGAACAAATGCACCGGCTCGAAGTCGGTGAGTCCTATCTCCTCGCGCACTTCGCGCCGCAAGGCCTGCTCAATGGTCTCGCCATAGTCCACGTGGCCGCCCACCGAGGTGTCCCAGCGGCTGGGCTGGATGCGCTTGGTGTGCGAGCGCTTTTGCAAATACAGCTCACCGGCGGGGTTGAACACGTGCAGGTGCACCACGGGGTGCAGCAGGCGGCTGCCAGAGTGGCACTCGGCGCGCGTGGCTTTGCCCACCACGCGGCCTTCGGGGTCTACAATGGGAAAAATTTCGCTGTCCATGTCTCAGATGCTTTTCTCTATTGTTTCTTGTCCTTTTTGAAGCTCTTTTCCACAAGTGTGCGCAGCTTGGCTGGCGTCAGGGTGGGGGCGTACTGGTCAAACGGCAGCAGCATGCGGCATCCCGAGGCATACTCGCTGCAGCCGTAGGCCGTGCGCCCCTTCACCAGGTGGCCCTTGCCGCACAAGGGGCAAGGTATCTCCTCTATCGACTTTATGCGTGGGCGGCGCGGCTTTTTTGCAGCCGCCTGGCCGCCAGCCGGCTTCTTGGGTTTGTCGTCCTCCACCACAATGTTGGTGCCGCTGTGGTCGCGCAGCACGGTCAGCACTATTTCGCTCACCATCTGCTTCAGCTCGTCGATGAACTGCTGCGCGGCAAATTCGCCCCGCTCAATTTTGCGCAGTTTGTTTTCCCACAGGCCGGTGAGCTTGGCGCTCTTCAGCAGGGGGTCTTTGATGGTGTCGATTAGCTGCATGCCGGCGGGGGTGGGCACAAGGCTTTTACGTTCCTTGCGTATGTAGTGGCGCTTGAACAGCGTCTCGATGATGGCTGCGCGCGTCGACGGGCGCCCGATGCCATTTTCCTTCATGGCGTCGCGCAGGGCCTCGTCGTCCACCAGCTTGCCCGCCGTCTCCATGGCGCGCAGCAGCGTGCCCTCGGTGTAGAGTTTGGGTGGCTGGGTGGCCTTCTTGGCCAGCGACGGCTCGTGCGGGCCGCTCTCGCCTTTCACCATGGGCGGCAGCACGCCGCCGCTTGCCTCGTCGCCGTCGGCGGCCTGCTTGGCGTCTTTCGCTCCGGCATACACGGCGCGCCAGCCCTCGTTCTCTATTTGCTTGCCCGTGGCCTTGAACTCGTGGCCGTTGATGTCGGCCATCACAGTGGTGGCCAGAAACTGGCAGTCGGGGTAGAAGGCGGCAATGAAGCGCTTGGCCACCAGGTCGTACACCAGCTTCTCGTCGCGCGACAGTGCGGCGCGCACGGGGTCGACGTTGGTGGGGATGATGGCGTGGTGGTCGGTGACCTTTGAGTTGTCGAACACCTTTTTGCTTTTCGGGATTTTGCCGGCCAGCACAGGCGCGGCCAGAGGCGCGTAGGGCGACATGGCCTTGAGTATGCCAGGCACCTTGGGGTAGATGTCGTCGCTCAGATAGGTGGTGTCGACGCGCGGATAGGTGGTCACCTTTTTCTCGTAGAGACTTTGTATCAGCTTCAGCGTCACATCGGCCGAGAACGAGAATTTCTTGTTGCACTCCACCTGCAGGCTGGTGAGGTCGAACAGGCGCGGCGGCGCCTCACGCCCTTTCTTGGCCGCGATCGACGTCACGGTCAAGGGGGCGGCCTTGATGCTCTCGAGCACGGCCTGAGCGTCGGCCTCGGTTGAATATCTGCCCTTGGTGGAGCTGAATGTGGCGCCGCGGTAAAGGGTCTTGATCTCCCAGTAGTCTTGCGGCACAAAGTTGTCGATCTCGCGCTGGCGGGCCACTATCAGGGCCAGGGTGGGGGTCTGCACGCGGCCTATCGACAGCACATTGCGCGACTGAGCGTATTGCAGCGTGTAGAGCCGCGTGGCGTTCATGCCCAGCATCCAGTCGCCTATGGCGCGCGACAGGCCGGCGAAATACAGGTTGTTGAAGTCGCTGCCGGGCTTCAGCTGCCCAAACCCCTCGCGTATGCTCTCGTCGGTGAGCGACGAAATCCACAGCCGCCTCACGGGCACCCGGCACTCGGCCTTCTGGTACACCCACCGCTGTATCAGCTCGCCCTCCTGGCCGGCATCACCGCAGTTAATCACTTCGTCGGCGCCCGCAATCAGGCTTTTTATCACGCCAAACTGGCGCTTGTATCCGTCGTTGTCAATCAGCTTGATGCCAAAGCGCTGCGGCACCATGGGCAGCGCGCCCAGGCTCCAGCGGCGCCACAGGTCGGTGTAGTCGGCCGGTTCCTTTAGCTCGCACAGGTGGCCGAATGTCCACGTCACCTGGTAGCCGTTGCCCTCATAGTAGCCGTCGTGGCGGTCGGTGGCGCCGAGAATGGCGGCAATGTCGCGCGCCACGCTCGGTTTCTCGGTGACGCACACTTTCATTGGGCTTCCTCCTCTCCCAGCCTCATGCGTTTGGCCTCGTCCCACAGCGCGTCCATCTCGGCCAGGGTCAGCTCGTTCACGCGGCGGCCCTGGCTGCTGGCCGCCGACTCGATGTGGTTGAAGCGGGCGGTGAACTTGCGGTTGGTGCGCTCAAGGGCGTTGTCGGGGCGCACGCCGAAGAGGCGGGCCGCGTTGACTACTGAAAACAGCAGGTCGCCAAACTCCTTCTCGCGGTCGGCCTCGTGGCCGTAGGCCAGCTCGCGCTCCACCTCGTCGGCCTCTTCGCGCACCTTGGCCCACACGTCTTCCTTGCACTCCCAGTCAAATCCCACGCTGGCCGCCTTCTCCTGAATGCGCTCGGCCTTGATGAGCGACGGCAGCGAGCGTGGCACTCCGCCCAGCACGGTCTTGTTTCCGCCCTTTTCGCGCAGCTTTATCTCCTCCCACGTCTCGCCGCCCTCGGCAGCGCCGGGCGCGCCGGCATAGATGTGTGGGTGGCGGAACACGAGCTTCTCGCGCACGGCGTTGCACACACCGGCAAAGTCAAACTGCCCTTTCTCTTCGGCGATGCAGGCATACAGCAGCACGTGCATCAGCACGTCGCCCAACTCCTTTTTAATGGCTTCGGGGTCGCCGCCCATCAAGGCGTCGGCCAGTTCCATGACCTCCTCTATGGTGTTTGGCCGCATGCTTTCGTAGGTCTGCGCCGAGTCCCACGGGCACCGCTTGCGCAGTGTGCGCACCACCTCCATCAGGCTGTCAAGCGCCTTAAGGGCGCTACTGTTGCTGCTTGCTGCCATTTGTCTTATAGTTGTTTAGTCCATTGTTCAGGAAGCCGATGAATTTGTCCACGTTCTCGTCATACACCGCCGGGCCCGACATCAGCTGCCCCTTGGCGTCGAGCACCACATAGTAGGGTTGTGAGTTGGCCCCAAACTTAGAGCGCTGCAGGTAGCTCCACAGGTCGCCGTAGGTGTCGAGCTCCACTTGGCGGCCGTTTTCCTCCACATACACTGGCTGTGGCATGGCTTTTTTGTCGTCCACCATCAGCTTGATGGTTACAAAGTCGCGCGCGATGGCGCTCTTCACCTGGTCTTTGTCGAGCACCGCACCATCCATTTTGCGGCAGTTCACGCAGCCATAGCCCGAGAAGTCGATCAGTGCGGGCTTGCCGGCGCGCGCCGCGGCGCGCATGCCCTGGTCATAGTCGCTGTATTGGGCCAGCTCCTCGCCATAGAGGTTGAAGTCCTGGGTGCTGAGTGGAGGCACAAACGCGCTGGTGGCGCGCAGCGGCGCCCCCCACAGCCCGGGCATCAGATAGGCGGTGAAGGCCAGCGACGCCAGCGCCAGCATGAAGCGTGTCACGCCCACACCGCTCTGGCGCGGCTCGCCGTCGCTCTTGAAGCGGAACACGCCCAGCAGATACAGCCCCAGCAGGCCGAATATGGCTATCCATAGGGCCAGAAACACTTCGCGGTCGAGCAGATGCCATCCGTAGGCCAGGTCGGCCACCGACATAAACTTGAGCGACAGCGCCAGCTCGATGAAGCCCAGCACCACCTTCACGGTGTTGAGCCAGCCGCCCGACTTGGGCAGCCGTTTGAGCATCGACGGAAACAGGGCAAACAGGCTGAACGGAATGGCCAGTGCCAGTGCAAACGCGCCCATGCCCACGGCAGGGCCTGCAATGCTGCCCATCGTGGCCGCCTCCACAAGCAGCGTGCCTATTATTGGACCAGTGCACGAGAACGACACTATCACCAGCGTGAACGCCATGAAGAATATGCTCAGCAGGCCGGTGGTGCGCTCGGTGGCGCTGTCGAGCTTGTTGCTCCACGACGACGGCAGCGTGATTTCAAACGCACCGAAAAACGACACAGCAAACACCACCAGCAGCAGGAAAAACACCACATTGCACACCGCGTTGGTGGCAATGGCGTTGAGCTCGCTCGCGCCAAACGCGGCAGTCACAGCCAGGCCAAGCGTCAGGTAGATCACTATTATCGACACGCCATATATGGCCGCATTGCGCACGCTCTTGGCGCGCCCGCCGCTCTTCTTCAGGAAAAAGCTCACCGTCATGGGTATGATGGGCCACACACACGGCGTGAGCAGCGCCAGCAGGCCGCCGCCAAAGCAGGCCGCGAATATATACCATAGCGAGGCCGAAGCCGCTGCAGTATCACTGCCGCCGTCGCCTGCCGCCGCCTTCACCGGCGCCCACAGCTGGTCTTGACTCACGCTGTCGGCCGCCGGCGCTGCCGTGGCATCCGGCTCAGTGGCACTGGCGGTGTCGGCCGCAGTCTGAGCCGTGGCCGGGGCGGCAGTGCCGCTGAAGCTGAACGGCTCTTTGGCTGGCGACGAGCACTGCGTGTCGTTGCAGCTCATATAGCCCACATTGCCCCTTATCGAGTAGCTGGCGGCAGTCACCGTGAACCGCTGCGTCAGCGTCACGCTGCCAGTCCACCAGCTCAGGTCCACGCCAAAGTTAGGGTCGTGGTGGCGCTGCGCCTTGCGGTCGGGCTTCAGCCCGCCGTCCAGCTTAACGCCCTTCAGCTCCTTCCAGTCTACGCTGGTAGGCACGGGTCCGTCGGCCACAGCCTCGGTTGAATACATGTGCCAGCCATCATCGATAGTGGCCGTGAACGAAATCACGCCGTGAGTGTCGTCGGTCATATTAATGGCCGACTTCCACTTCACCGGATTCACAATTTGGGCTACTGCACCCACTGCGCACAGCAGGCATGCGGCCGTTATAATAAAGAGTCGCTTCATCATATTCATATCATATTAGATGTGCAAAATTAGTGCAAACCGAGCGCAATGCCAAAAAAATGAGCCCGCTCAATTTTTTGCATTGCCGAGGTGCCGCCTGATTTATGAAAAAATAGTGCAAACCGAGCGCACTGCCAAAAAGCAAACACAGCTTTTTATCTCCCACGGATTTACACAGATTATCACGGATTTTTGTGTCAGGACGAAAAAGACATAAACTGACATTTAGGTTTCTATTTGTTCGTGTGGTTGGGCTGGGGCGG
>CALBLR010000107.1 GCA_937896015.1 uncultured Prevotellaceae bacterium
GCCGCGTGTGCGCTGCTTGCGGTGCTAAAAATGGTGTGGGTGCTCTCTGTGAACCGGCGGATAAGGATTGTTCACATCCACACGGCGTCATACACCAGCTTCACGCGCTCGTGCCTGTATTTGCATATTGCAAAGGCAATGGGCCGGAAGGTGATAATGCACGTGCATGGCGGCGCATTCCGCGACTATTACAGCGAAAACCGAAGCTATGTGTCCCACCAGCTGCTGCAGTGCGACTGCGTGGTGGTGCTGTCGGACTACTGGAAGCGATTCATGACTCAGGAGGTGGGCGTGGACCGCGTGGAGGTGGTCAACAACATAATTCCTAAGCCCGAATTCAGCGCAGAGCCTTGTGCCGACGATGGGAAGAAGCATGCAATGTTTATGGGCCTGCTGATACGCGACAAGGGCATTTACGACCTGATAGAGGCTGTCGCAAGCATCAAGGATGAATTGGCGGGGCGCTTTGTGCTGCACGTGTGCGGCACTGGCGAGACCGAGGCCGTGAAGGCACGCATCGGTGCTTTAGGCATCGACGGTCTTATCAGACTCGAAGGCTGGGTGAGCGGTCGGGCAAAAACGCGGCTTATGAACCAATGCCGGCTGTATGTGCTGCCGTCATACATCGAGGGCCTGCCATTGTCGATTCTCGAAGCCATGTCATACCGGATGTGCATTATTGCCACAAGCGTCGGCTCAATTCCCGAATTGCTCACCGGAGCCTCGTTTGGCGAAATGATAAAGCCTGGCGACACTGGCGCTCTGGCCGCGGCTGTGGCCAAGTGTGCAGGCATGCCAGCCGATGAGTTGCAGGCGAGGGCAGAGGCGGGCTATGAGGCGAGTCGCAGCTATTGGCCCGATGCCGTGCGAGGGCGTCTTGAGCAAATCTATAAAAACTTAATCTCGGAATGAAAGAAATTGTTTACAAGCTGTTGAATCCGTTTCACACAATTCTTGGACACAACCAAGAGCTGATAATGGCGTTGCGATACAAAAAGAAGATGGGCCGCAAGATTGACCTTGACCATCCAACGCTGTTTCACGACAAAATATTGTGGATGGAGTTCCGCACCGACACCTCGCTTTGGACCGAATTGGCCGACAAATACCGCGTGCGCAGCTTTGTGGCCAAGCGTGTGGGCAATGAGGCGCTCAACGAGCTGTATGGCGTGTATGGCAGTGTGGAGGAGATTGACTACAGCCGGCTGCCGCAGTCGTTTGTGCTGAAGACCAACAACGGTTGTGCCTCGCACATCATTGTGCGCGACAAGGCCACGGCCAATCTTGCCGAGATTAACCGCAATATGCGGTATTTTTTGAATCTGCACTTTGGCGAACTCACTGGGCAGCCGCACTACACGGGAATAAAGCCCCTAATCATAGCTGAAAAGCTAATGGTGCAGGATGGCGACAGCTCGCTTCCGCTCAACGACTATAAGTTTAACTGCTTCAATGGAGTGCCAGTTTGCTGTCATGCGTTCACCGACCGTCAGCTATACACCCACAACGTGTCGGAAATGATCTACGACATGGATTGGAATGCGCACCCCGAGTATTACGACCAGTCTAATGCCGGCCTGCATCTCTCGACCGATGCGCAAAAGATGCCAGCCTGCTTCGACGAAATGAAGCGGATTGCGGCAAAACTGTCGCAAGGGTTTCCGTTTGTGCGTGTCGACTTGTATGACATCGATGGCCGGCCGGTGTTTGGCGAAATGACGTTCACCCCAGGTCTCGACACATATTACACGCTTGAGTTTCAGCGCAGGCTGGGCGACATGATCGACCTGACGCTGTGCAAACCTAAAAAATGATTTGACGCAGTATGGAAAAAATCAGTTTGAGGGGAGTGGAGTTGTTCCCATTCACGTCTTACGACGATGCCATTGACTACATCGATAGCCACAAGGGCATTCTTGTGGCCGTGAATGCCGAAAAGGTGCTTAGCGCGGCCACTTTGAAGGATGTGATAAACAGTAATGTGGGCTACTGCGACGGTGCCGGTGTGCAGTTGGCCTTGCGTCGCAATCACTGCCAGCCCAACGCCTGTAAAATTGCCGGATGCGAACTGTGGCTTAAGATAATCAGCCGGTTTGCCGGCAAAAAAAGTTTCTACCTTGTGGGCGGCAGGCAAGAGGTGATAGAAGAGACCGTAGCAAAACTCAGAAGCGAGTTTCCCGGCATCGACATTGTGAACTACCGAAACGGCTATATAAAGTCTGAACAGGAGCGTGCCGAGCTGTTAGCCGACATTGAGGTCAGGCGGCCCGACGTGGTGTTTGTGGCCATGGGCTCGCCCAAGCAGGAATTGCTAATGAAGGACATGCTGGCGCGCCACAACGCCATCTATCAGGGATTGGGCGGCAGCTTTGATGTCTACACCGGCCACGTGCTGCGTGCCCCACGGTGGTGGATCGACCATAATCTGGAGTTTGCCTACCGCCTCATAAAGGAGCCAAAGCGCATCCGCAGGCAGGTGCATCTGCTAAAGTTCGCCTGGTGGCTGCTGACCAAGCAGGTGTGATTTTCAAGAATTTTTCCGCATAACTCGGCCCAAGGCCGAGTTTATTTTTTGCCTAACCTGCCCCTTGAGGAAGGCTGGAGCCGATGCGGCTATGGCGGCAAGCAGCACTATCATTAGTGCGGCGTTGGCCCATGTGGGCGTGATGTGGTTAAACACCAGCCCGCACGCCGCCATTATGCCAAGCGGAATCAGGGTGGCTGGGTAGAGCTTGAGCCTGCAATAGCGGCGGGTGTCCACCCACCGGTATGCAATCAGGGTGCCATAGGAGATGATGGAGGTGGCAATTATGCCATAGATGCCAAAGGCGGGCACCAGCACGTAGTTGAGCGCCACGTTGACCACAGCTGTCAGCATCACCGAAGGAATGGCCCGCTTGGTGTCTTTGGCGCACTGGTAGGGCAACTCGAAGTAGGCCGCTATGGCATAGCACACCGTGGACACGCCCAGCGGATACACATAGCTGACACCCCCTTGGTATTCAGGCCCCACAAGCCAGTGGTAGCACATTTTCACCATAAAGGTGTAGGCTATGAGCAACGCTACCAGCACAAACACGTAGCCGTTGAGAATCTTTGAGAAAAAGGCGTTGCGGTCGCTGCTTTCATACTGCACTATGGCCGTCTCTTGCCACGTTTGGTAGAATATCACCGAAAGCGTCTGTATTATGCTTGAAAAGCGCAGCACCACGGCATACACGCCATTGGTGTGCAAGTCGAGGTAGTGCATTATAAAGAAGCGGTCGCTGCTGGTAGTGAGCCACCAGCACAGTGTGACGGGCAACAGCGGCAGCGAGTAGCGCAGCATGTCGCGCCCAAGTCCTGCTACACGGCCCCCACGGCGCAGATAGCGCGACACTATGTGCGTCCGCATCTCGACGTATGCGGTTGAAATCACGCGGGCGGCAATGTTGGCAATGAATATGCCCTCGACGCCCATGCCCAGCGCAGCCACCAGCAGCAGGCTCAGCGCCATTATGCCAAACGACTGGATGATGCCGTTGGCCACAAACACACCGGTGTTGCCCAGGCC
>CALBLR010000108.1 GCA_937896015.1 uncultured Prevotellaceae bacterium
GAACTCTTCGGCCGAATAACCGCTTTCATAGTTTGCTATGAGTGCAAGCACGCTGCGCACTGCGGCGCGTGCCTCGGTGTTTTTAGGGTTCAGTTTCAGCAGGGCCGCCTTCAGTTGGCCGTTGAGTTCGCTGATGTATTCGCCGTTGTGCATGGCGGCGATGCTGTGTGTCATCCCGGCGGCGGCAGTGTGGCGCGCCTCGTCTTCGAGCTGAGCGATGCGCTGATTGAGTTGTGCCACTTCGGCCGCGTGCTGCTCGCGCAGCTGGTGCATCAGCTGGCCGTCGCTGTCGGCCGCCTGCCGCATAATGGAAAACTCCTTGCGCATTCGCATGCGTGTTGTCCTGATGATGAAGTAGATGGCGGCAGCGGCAGACACAACGGCCAGTGCCAGCGCCCACAGCAGGGCGGCGCGCCATGTGCGCAGCGTGTCGATGCGTTGCAGCAGCGACTGCTCGCTGGCATATAGGTTCTCGATCACGCGTGTGCGGCCGGCGTTTTCGGCCGCTGCCACCGAGTCGCGCAGGGCCGAGCGCCGCTTCATGGCAGTGCAGGCCGCCTGGTAGTCGCGCTGCGTGGCGCAGATGTCGGCCAGCGCGCCAAGCAGCACTATGCGCTGTTCCACAGTGGTGGCGCTGCCGTTCACTTCAAGAGCCTTCTCATAGTAGCTGCGTGCCTGTCCGGTTTGGCCCATGTCGGCATATATCGCGCCCATCAGGCGGTAGGTGTCGCTCAGATACATCTGCTGGCCGTGCCGCTGCTGGTAGTCGGCTATTTTGCAGGTCATCTCAAGGGCCATCTGAGGCTGCCCCTGCTTTCGGTAGATGCTGGCTATGTTGCGCCTCATCAGCATCTCAAGGTCGGGCTGGCGCAGTCCGTCGAGCTGGTGCAAGGCCAGATAGGCCAGCTCCAGCCCCTTGTCGAGGCTGCCACGGGCCACCATGTCGCCCGACAGGTTGTTGTAGTTCACCATCAGCCTCTCGCGGTTGCCGGCGGCCTCGTTTATCTTAATGGCTTGGCGCAGGCAGCTTTCGGCCTTGCCATGGTCGCCCTGGCCCGAATACATTGTACCCAGATTGTTGAGCAGCACAGCCTCCTCTGCCTTCATGCCGTGTGTTTTGGCTATGCTCAGGGCGCGGTTGTAGGTGTCGCACAGCTCCGACAGCAATCCCGTGCTGCTGCATGCCGCCCCAAGCTCGTCGAGCATGTAGATGTAGTATTGCAGCTCCCCCTTGCTGCCGTTGCCTTCGCTCAGCTGAGGCACCACGGCCGACCCCAGCCTAACGCACTGGCTGTATTGCTGGCTGCGGTTAAGGCTTGCCATCACGCCGTACACTGCTTTCAGCATAGCCTCGCGGCTCACCTTGCTCGGCTGCATGCGCAGCAGCGAGTCGACGGGCGCGGCCTGCTTGCTGCCCTTGATACCGCACGCGGCGCACTGCCGCCCTATGCTGGTGAGCTGGGCGTGTACGTCGACCGCGGCGCACCGCGCTGTGGCGGCGAGCAGCAGCACGGCTAATATGGCTAATCTCCTCATCAATTGCGTTGTGCTGTGTTGCTGATGTGTGCAAAGATAATGCAAACCGAATGCAGAAAGCCGAGCTCGCTTGGACTTTTTGCTGAGGTGCAGCTTGTGTTCTACAAAGATAATGCAAACCGAATGCAGAAAGTCGAGCTCGCTTGAACTTTTTGCTGAGGTGCAGCAT
>CALBLR010000109.1 GCA_937896015.1 uncultured Prevotellaceae bacterium
TCCTGTTCATATCCCATTTCACATAGGAAATGTCAGCCGATGAAAAAATATTGCGGCAAATTCCTTTTGTGTTTATTTTCAAATGATTATTTTTGCAAATGCCCATCAACAACAATTTAGGCAATGGACTTATGCAGCAGTATTGGATAAATCAGGGTGGGGTGCAGGCAGGGCCTGTGACCATCGACGAACTGGAGAAAATGAAGGTAGGCCCCGACGCCTATGTGTGGCGCAGCGGACTCGACGACTGGGTGAAAATCACTGAGTTGCCCGAATTGGCGGTGGTCATTGCGCCTGCGCCGGCTCCCGAACCGCCTGCCATTGAGCCTCAAGTGGCGGCTCCCGACCTGGAGCCCGATGAGGAGGCTGCTCCCGAGCCGGTGACCGAGCCCGAAGCGGAGTCGGAGCCGGCAGAAGCGTCTGAACTGACCGACGAGCCGTTGCCGCCGCCATTGCCGCAACCGGCTGAGCCGTGTGCCGCCTCGCAGCAGGCTCCCAAGTGCCCGCCCACCAACCTGGGCTGGGGCATAGTGGCCGTGCTGCTTTGCCAGCCGTTGGGCATACTGGCCATTGTGCTTGGGGTTATGGTAAAATCCAAGTACGACGCTGGCGAATACGATCGCGCCGTCAGCCTCAGCGAGTGGAGCGCGTGGAGTTGCATTGCCGCCATCACCCTGGGTGTTGGCTTCGGCTGGATTGGCGCGCTGGTGTCGCTGCTGGTATGAGGCCGGGTCGCCTGTGGCGCCGGCTGTGCGCATTGGTGGTGACGGTGGCTGCGGCAGTGCTTGCCGTGGCCTATGCCTGGCTCGATCCGGCCACCTTTCCTCTGTTTCCAAAATGCATATTTAAGTCGCTCACCGGCCTCAGTTGCCCAGGCTGCGGCTTGCAGCGCGCCCTCCACGCCGCCCTTCACGGCCGTCTGGCCGAGGCGTGGAGATACAACGCCATGCTGCCCGTACTGGCCGCGGTGCTTGTGGCCTACGCCACATCCGGCCTGTGGCAACGGCGCTGGCCGCGGCTGTGGGCCGCCCTCAATTCGGCCTGGGCCGCCATGGCCGTTTTGGCCATGATAGTGCTGTGGTGGGTGCTGCGCAACCTCCTGGGCATTTAAATCATTACCTGAACCCATTCCAAAATCCCTGTGGCTGTGTTGCTACTGGTCAAAAAGTGCCTAAAACTCACCCCTATTGCCGTGCGGCTTTGCCCCAATGCGATAAAATGCCTAACTTTACACTGCCAAATGCGCGCATGCCGCCGCCAGTGGCGCTGCACAAGGCAGCATTTTTTTGTTGAAGAGTAACCACACACTATTTGAATATCGCTTAAAACTATGAAGATAGGGAATATAGACCTCGGGCCGCGCCCAGTGATGCTCGCCCCCATGGAGGATGTCACCGACCAGTCGTTTCGCCAGATATGCCGCGAGCAGGGCGCCGACATGGTGTACACCGAGTTTGTGTCGGCCGATGCGCTGGTGCGCAGCATCAGCGCCACCATGCGCAAGCTACACATTGCCCCCGCCGAGCGTCCTGCTGCAATCCAGATATATGGCA